>CAYZSU010000044.1:0-17346 GCA_964480565.1 uncultured Myxococcales bacterium
AATAGACGCTGTCAAGGCCTCCCGCAAACTCGCGGGCCGGAGCGACCATGCAAGTACGTGAGGACCCACGGGTGTTATGCTCAAGAAACACAGAAGATGGGCGTTCCTAAGGGCAACCCCCAGATACAAGCACTCGGACATAACAGGCGCCTTCGGTTATGCCCAATGACAGGATTTTTTTGGTATTAATTTTTCTTTAATAGAATGGATGCTAAGTAGAAAATACCTGCACGAGATACCTTGGGCCCAGGCATGGGCGTTACATTGGTTTTCACCTCTATTACATCATAATGGTCAAGTTCAGGGTCGTTTAAGATTAAATTTATCTTTTCCTCTAAATCATAGGGACTAGTGGATTCTGCAATTTTGACATGATAAGGCATATATTATTTTCGTGGTGAAATATGCGTTATTCCACCGAGGTAAGGCATTAGCACTTCAGGAATACGTACGGAACCATCTGCCTGTTGATAATTTTCCAAGATAGCAATAAGTGCACGGCTGATCGCTATAGCAGTGCCATTGATCATATGTACAAATTGAGTTTTTTTGTCGATGTTTTTGCGATAGCGAATTTTTAATCGTCTGGCCTGATAATCCGTGCAATTGGATGTGGAAGTGACTTCTCCCCATTTGCCATTTTCTCCACGGCCAGGCATCCAAGCTTCTAAGTCATATTTACGATATGCAGGGCCACCAAGATCTGCAGTGCAAATATCAAGCACGCGATATGGAATGCCAAGTCCTTGAAATAACCGTTCTTCCAAGTTTAAAAATGCACTATGTTGTGTGTCCGATTCTTCCGGAGTAGTGAATGCAAACATTTCAATTTTTGTAAATTGGTGGACGCGATAAAGCCCTCGAGATTCACGACCAGCTGCTCCAGCTTCTGTACGGAAGCAATGGGATAGTCCAACAAATTTCATGGGTAATTGTTCTTCAGAAAGAATTTGATCGGCCATTAATCCGCCCAAAGTAATTTCAGCCGTAGCAATCATGCAGAGATCTGTATTGGCAATGGAATAAATCTGTGTTTCTGCACCGCGCGGATTAAAACCAATGCCATCCAGAATGCTAGCGCGTGCCATATCAGGAGTCATGATAGGTGTAAAACCCTCTGCACGCAGCATATGCATGGCATATAGGATCAAGGCTTGCTCTAAAAGGACTGCTTCATTTTTTAGATAATAAAATTTTTGTCCGGTAACGCGTGCAGCAGATTCAAAATCAATTAAATCCAATTTTTCAGCGAGTTCCACATGGTCCAACGGGGAAAATGAAAAATTAGGAATATCTCCCCATTGGCTGATTTCACTGCTGTCAGCTTCATTAGTCGCAATAGGTACTTCTGAATGTGTCATATTAGGGATATGGTTAAGTAGTTCTCTGAGATTCATTTCAGTTTCAGCCAGTTGTTCCGTAGCAAGTGCAAAATCAGCTTTTAGTGCTTTACCCTGTTCAATTAAGGCATCCCGCTCTTCTTGAGGCATAGGACTTTTCATTTGCTTGGCAATGTTATTTTGTTGTTGTGAGATACCTTCACTCTTTTGAACATATTCACGGCGAAGTGTATCCAATAATAATAAATGATCAATATCAATGGATATATTTCGGTTTTTACAATTGTTTTTAACGGCATCGATGTTTTCGCGAATATATTTAATACTTAGCATGTATCCTCCGGAAGTGTTTATTTTGTAGTGTATTCCATGATCAAGCTCTAAAACTGTCTAAAAAAAGGCTCAACGTGAGATTAGTCATACGTTGAGCCTTTGTGAAAATCAAATGATTTTGATCAATAACAGCATGAAATTGCATTAAGTTAGTTGTTTAATTCCTCATCAATGATTTCTTTAAGGGCCTCATAGGGTTGGGCACCGCTGAGCATAATGCCATTAATGAAAAAAGCAGGTGTTCCTGTGACGCCAGCAGCGGATCCCTCCATGATATTTTTTTGGACTTTTTCTGCATATTTGCCTTGATCCAAGCATGTATTGAATTTATCTGCATCCAATTGTAGCTCTGTTGCATATTTCTTTAATTCAGCAACTTTTACATTGCGTTGGTTTTTAAATAATTTTTTGTGAAATTCAAAATAACGTTTTTGATCATTTGCGCAATATGCGGCTTCATGTGCTTTTTGTGCGTCTTTATGAAAGGATAGAGGAAAGTCTTTAAACACATAAGCGAGCTTTTCTTTGTATTCATCTAATAAACGATTGATTGTGGGGCGAACCCGGCTGCAATAGGGGCATTGATAATCAGAAAATTCTACAAGAGTTACTTTGGCATCTTTGGGTCCTAATCGTGGTGCATCCACTAAATTAAGTGTTGCACGTGGGGCTGTAAGTGCAATGCTAACATTTGCTTTTTTCTTTAATTCCTGAATTAATGTGCCGCGTTTTTGAGTAAGATACTGCCGCTTAATATATGCTTTGATTTGACCTTTGACATTGTCAAATGGTTGTTTAATCTGGCGCGCACTATAAAATCCTTTAATTTCTTCATCAGAGGGGTCTTTAATTTGATCATTAATAGCGGTTTTTAAATAGTCGGGTATTTTTTTCCCATCTGCTTTAGCGGCTGCTTCAAGTAGCTTTGTTTCAATGATATTATCGAGTTCGCGTTTTTTAATGCGATATTCTTCCATATGAAATTTTAGGAGCTGTGACTTAGCTGCTTTATTGAGCTCACCAACTGTAATGTTTTGCCCGTTTACTGTTGCAATGATAGCGCTTGGATCAGAGCCCCCCGGCGGGGTATCTTTTTTGGTATGGTTGCAGGTAGTGTTCGAACAACTTGCTAAGGTCAGTATGCTCAAGGTGATCAGTGATAGGTATAAGTTGTGCATCATTATTATTCCTCCATAAATTTGTTAATGTTGATACTTTATATCACACTATTATTGGCTTGCAATGAAAAGTTCTTATTTTTCAATAAACTGAACACTTTTTTAAAATAGTTATGGGATTGTCCAGAAAATATCCAAAATAAAAAAACGCCCTGACAAGTCAGAGCGTTTTAGTGATCATGCAAATGGGGATACATTTTTAGGCATGATCTGGTGTTTTTGTCATAAGTACGAGTGCCATGGATATCAGACAGACAATACCTGAGGTGATAAATGCCCATAAATAGGTACCCATCATATCCCAAACGCTACCTGCAAGCATAGGCATTAAGATTCCACCAACGCCATATGCGGAAAACATTGCGCCATAGTTTGCACCAAGATTTTTGGTGCCAAATGATTCTACAGTTACTAAAGGAAATAAAGCGAAATTTCCACCAAAGTTAAATCCAATCCAGCATGCTGCAATAGTGAGTAGCATTTCACTGCTTCCCATTTTGTATACGAATAACAGCATAATGCCTTGCAATAAACTCATTAGAATAATGGATTTTTTTGCCCCTAGAAATTTTGTAATACTTCCCCAGGCAATACGTCCAAGTCCATTAAATAATGCAAATAAACCCAGTGCAGATCCAGCCGCCGCAGGGGTTAAACCGCCTTCTTCTATGCCGAAATCTTTTAAACATTTAATGACCATTAATCCTGCACCTGCAGAAAACACAAATGCCAACCATAGTTTCCAAAATTTAGCCGTACGAACTGTCTCAGCCAATGTATAGTCGGTATGGGTTGCACTGGATGCAGTATGTTGAGGCGGTGTCCAGCCATCGGGTTGATATCCCTCAGGTGGGTTGCAAAGCAATAATGCACCGATCGTCACTGCAATAAAGAAAATCACACCAAAGATAATGAATGTCATGTGGATGCCGTAATCAGCAATATAATGTCCCCAACTGCCTGCTAATTTGATGAAAATAAATGCACCTGCACCAAATCCAGCAACAGCAAGTCCTGTAACAATACCTTTTAAATCAGGAAACCATTTTACGCATGCGGCAATTGGACATACATAGCCAAGCCCAATACCGATGCCACCGATAATACCAATAAAAAATAGCATGGATAAAAATGAACTGGATTCAAATAGTCCTGCCATTACATAACCAGTTGCTAAAACAGCGCCACCGATTAATGCAATGATGCGCGGGCCAAAGCGATCTTGCCATTTTCCTGCCATGATCATGGTCAGTGCAAAGCTGGCTAATCCTGCGGAGAAAATTGCGGATGTTTGTGTGGCTGAAAATTGAAATAATCCAGCAGGATCTTGCAATGTCTTTGTAAATGCCCCCCATGCATAAATGGCACCCAAGCAAAGTTGTACCAATAATGCACCAAGTACTACGCTCCATCGTTTCATATATAATCTCCTTCGAGTAAATTGATATGCTTGTGATAAGATGTATTGCTCAAGCGGTGCATAGCTATCTAATATAATGATACGGATGTCAAAGGAAAATAGGCGCTTATGCGGATATTAAAGGGGACTGTTCTAAAGTAGGCAGTTTGTGGGGTTATTCAAAAATGAGAGAGAGTCTAGCCGCCGTCTGAAAATCCACAAGGCTGCAAACGTATATGCAAGTATATGAGGATTATGGATGCTATGCTCACGTAACACCGATGATGGGCGCTTTGAGCGCAGTAATGCTTATGGCTTTAATCGACGCTTGATATATACGAATTGTATGAGTGCAGCGAGTATTAAAAACGGCATGTATTGGCTATTACCAATCATACTACATCCATTGGATGATTGCGCTGGTGAATCATTAGAGATGGGATTGGTTAATGATGTAAGATCGCTTTGTCCCAAGTTGCCTGTGCCAGTATAGCCGTCATGTTCTTCAGAAATGGACGCCAGTGCATGGATGGCATTTGTCCGGCCATAGCCATTGTGATAGTCGGCATTGCTAGCTTTGCTGCCTGTGCTAATTAAGGCACGTTTGATTTCATCTGCGGTTAGTCGGTTATTTTTTTCAAACATGAGCGCGATAATGCCTGCAATGTGTGGGCTTGCTTGTGAGGTGCCCTGACTTTTATAATGAGTATTGTCAACGATTAAGGGTGGGTAATTGCTTAGATTAAATCCAGCAGGAAGTGAGGAAATGATGGGATCGCCAGGTGCTAAAATATCAGGTTTTAATCGATTATCCGCTGTAGGGCCAATGCTTGAAAAGGGGCATCGGCTGCCTATGCTGCCACCATATACAATGGCAGTTGTTGGTGAATTAGTAATATCAGTGGCATCATATGTATTTTGCTGACTATCTTGCCATGTGCTGATTTGCTCATTGCCAAGTGGTTTTTGTTGAGTAAATGCGCCAACAGTAATGACCTCGCTGGCAGTGCCTGGAATAGCAACCGTCATGTTATTGTCGCCATCATTGAGTGTATATCCATGGCCATGTGATCCATTGCTTACATTGTAACGGCTTGCTGTAATATTTTTTTGAAAATTAACATAAGTGCCGCCGCCCTCAATCCACATATTACCAGAGCATGTGTTGTTTGATGCGCGTATGATAATATCAAGCACATAACCATCATTTGTTGTGGGGTCTACAGCAATGTCTGTCCATGAACTGGCATTGCCAGGACCGAACCCAATCAATGCGCGGGGTTTTGAGTTTAATGCATCGGATGCATCTGTGGAGGCAAGAAGTGCAATGCGTGTATCGGAATCATCGGCTGTATTGTCTTCGGATAAGGGCATGTCAGCAATAGCGCTGATTGTATGGTTTGTACTGACATTTCCACTTACAATGGTGTGATAGGAATAGGCATTTGCTGCAATATGGCAATTGTTTTGTTGGCCAATATCAAACCATATATCGATGAGTAGTGGTGTTCGCCTGGGAGCCTTGGGATTGACTATCCATAATCGTCTGGCTTGGCTTTGGTTTTTTTTAATATCAAATGATGAATGAATTCCTCCGGATAGATTACGCATATCGCCTTTGTCTAATAGGTTGGATACGACATATTCATTACCTGCTGCAACGACAATTGCTCGGCCATAATTTTTTCCATTTTCCGCATATTTACCTTGAATGGCACTGTTTAAGCCTTGCTCTAATAATGATGTATTATCATGCGCACCAATGTGGGAGCCTTGGGATATGTTAATTACAGCGGGTTTATCCAATTTATCTGCGGCTGAAAATATGGCAACAACACCATCAAGGAGTCCTGCTGTATAGCTGCCCGCAATTTCATTGATATCATTTGAAAAATCATTTCGAAAAAACATAATATCTGATTTAGGCGCAATGCCCGTATAGGTGGTATTGGCGCTTGCAGCAATTCCAGTGACATGGGTGCCATGGCCAATAGCGGTATCATTTTTTGTGGGAATGGCGCATGTGCCTGCAATAATTGTATCATGTGCACATGCGGTGGTTTGCCCTGTGCTAACTGATTGATATGCAAAATACTGAACACGTGATTGATTATTTTCATCTAAAAAATCACTATGTGAATAATCCAGGCCTGAGTCAATGATGCCAATAATAATATCTTTGCCATGGTATTGCGTGCCATTTACACCCGTATGCAATGTGCTTACGCCAGTATTATGGCGTGCAGTATCCATGGATGGAATTAATTGATGGGATGCTTCGATAGCCTCAACTGTATTATCTGTATTTAATGCATTGATTGCGTTAGCAGGCATGCGTGCGGTGATAATTGATCCAATAACTGTCCCCACATGTCCGCCCAATGTGGAAATATGAGCGGCAGTTTTTTGGGGATGATTTGATTTGATGAGTACATGAAAATACGCAATACTTAATTGATTTGAAGGTATGGCTGACAAGGATTTTGCCATGCTATGATGTGTTTGAGATGTTGTATTCATAAGCATTTGCAGTGGAAGTCGTGTTTTACTGGCCATGCATAATGTTGAGATAAATAGAATGCTTATTGTTAGTGTTATTGCACGCATAGGATCTCCTAATTGCCAATGGGCGTTTATATAAAAACGCCTGTGTCATTAAATTTTCTGTTAGTTTGCTTTAGGTGAGACAGGGACGCTTCCTTCAATCGATGTAATGAACTCCAAGTTGGCCAGCTGTGGCAATTGCTTCGCTATAATTGTGCCTGTGATGATCGTGCCTATGATTGCACGAATTGCGAATTTAGATTTATCCAATGCAGCGAATTGATCTTCTGTTAATTTTTGATTTGTTTTAATAATGCATTCAATGCGTTGATTTTTTTTATTGTGATGCATGATATCTTCCCAATTAATGCGTAAGGGCAAGTTGATTTTTCGGTATCCTGGGCTTTTTTGAAAATCCAAATAATCTTTGGGGCGGCTTGAGAATGCAGATGCATTCATAATTATTGAAGTAAAACAAAAGAAAATCAGTATGTAGCGAATCATAAGTCATACCTCATTATTTATTGCAAATTAAAGTTATTTTTGGCTAAAGTAAGATTATACGCGTACTTGCCAGGATACGCAATCATAAATGGGGTTGCCCAAAAAACGCTCATCTTCGGCGTTTCTTAGCTAACACCCGTGGGTCCTCACGTGCTAGCATATACGCTCCGGCTGCGGATTTGCGGGGGGCTTGAATCTGAACATTTTTGAACACTCCCTAAAATTGCTATTTTTCACCAGTCCCATTAAGATGGATAGAAATTTATCTGCAGAGATCCGTTCGTCATTGCGAGAGATCCCACGGGCAACTCCATTATATATGTATGTTGCATACCTATACAAAGTGCATATGTGCAATATATTGATATTATTTGAATTTAAAGTTTTTTAGAGCTTTATTGTACTGATCATGAGTGCCGATATCATGCCAGTGGTTATCGTGGATGACGCTGGCAATGGGCAAGTTATGTGACACTGCCTTGGCATAACCATCATTGATTAAACAAGATGCATGCCCTGCTTTTGGTAATATATTTATAAATTCAGGGCTTAATACTTGTAGCCCTGTATAATGATATTGTCCGGAATGAAATTGAGTAATATGACCATTGGGTGCACGATTCACCGGTGTATACGGATCTTCCATTGCCAGTGGCCGTAGTACCATTGTGGCAATCGCATTATTTTTAGCATGAGCATGAATCAATGACTGCAATGGATAGTCGATAATAATATCACAGTTAATAATCACTATGGGCGTGCATTGAAATAAATGGGAGGCCTGTTGAATGCCACCGCCAGTGCCTAAAATTTCTTTTTCATCGCTAAATGTAATCGTGATGTCAGTGTCATGCCGGTGTTGCACATGTTTTTTAATCATGTGTCCCAGATAATGGAGGTTGATAATGATCTTTGTAATGCCATTGGATTTTAAATAATTGATTTGGTGATCAAGCATTGTGTCATTGCCAAAAGGGATAAGCGCTTTTGGCATATGATTGGTGAGAGGTCGTAATCGGCTGCCAAAGCCTGCAGATAATATCATTGCCTGTGAACAGTTCATATGGTGTTACTTTCCTTCAGGAATAAATGGGGTGAGCAATTCATAAAAACCATGATGTTCATTTAAATCAAGAAATGCTTGTTTCACATAGGCAAGAGATTTGGGGATAAATTGCAAGTAACTATCATTTCCTTTGACTTGATCGATATATACAAAGCGACCGGCATCCTTTAATTTTCGTTGTATAGTAACAAGTGCATAGTCATGGGTGAATTGTTTTAGGGGCATTTGCCATTTTTTTGCCGCATAGGCGAGTAAATGATTGTGTATATTCTTAGGAATTTCAATATATGAATCGCGAAGTAATGCGACCAAGTCATATACATAGGGGCCTGTCAGTGCATCTTGAAAATCGATGACATGCAAAATATTATTATGGAATATGAGGTTTTTGCTCTGAAAATCGCGATGTACGAATGCCTGGGGGAGTTTTAGAAGTTGCTGAGTGATTTTTTGTGAGTATTTTGAAAATGCATGTTCGGTAGTGGGCAAGAGATTTGGGGATAGTCGTTTTTTTAGGCCAAATTCAAGAAAGTGGTTGAATTCCCAGTTAAAAAGGGTGGCATCAAAGTGACGCTGATAGGCGATGCAATTATCAGGTGTGTATTTTTTCATGCGTGATTGCATGTCATGGATTAAATCAATGGCTTGTTCATAATAGGGTGCCCAGTGAGTTACCTTTGTAGTATGAAGTTTTGAAAACATCAGTTCATCACCCAGATCTTCTAGAATGATAATGCCCATATCGATATTGGAAGCAATTACTTTGGGTACTGGAATGGTTTCACTGCGTAGTTTTTCTGCCATGTGAATGAAGGGATGATCGATCATTTGAACATTGGTATTGGATATTTCTTCAGATGCGCTTAAAGGGCCGGATGGAAATGACATGACAATAAGGCTCTGATTATTGTCAATGTGGATGCGAAAATACTCACGATAGGAGGCATCGCCGTGTAATTTGCAAGTTGATGTAATTGGATGATTCTTATAAATCGTATGTTGAAGTAGAGATTGTATTTTAGCGATCATGGCATAACCTCTAATTGAAAGTCCGCATTGCTAGTGTGATCATAAACAATAACAACGATAGTATTATCACCGATATCCAAGTCATCTGGGAGAATGAATTCAATTTGTTCAAGTGCGGATGAGTTGGCATTTGTAATAATATCATATGTAGATGCAGGGATGGCTGCATCGTTGAGCATGATAATATTATTGGGCGCGCTACTTGAAAACCCTATACCAGAGATTGTTATTTGTTCCCCTGCACTTGCTTGCGTAGGGTCAATGTTCATAATAATCGGTGATTGTTGTGTGGGTATATCATGTTCAAATGATGACTGCGATGATCCACATGCATAGATTGTTGTTAATAGGCAAATGAGTAATATGCATAATCTTCTTATGGATCTGTTGAAACATAGCTGAATTGGGTTTGCTGTTTGCCCTTGCGAAGATGGGTGTTTTGCGGGGACTTTCATTACGTGTCCGCCTTGATTAGCGTCAACAATGGGCCAGTTTTGGTGACAATTTTTCGAGTGTTTTCAATATGGTCCCCATCGATGATATAGGGTATATCTGTATCAAATTCAATGATGACTTCTTCACACATTTCATCAATATAGTTTTCTGATTGTGCAGGTTTTCCCAAAATTGCACTTGGAAATGTAGTCAATAAATGGCGGCCTGTGGATGAAATACCAACAAATTGAAAACGTCCATGTTGTGTATTTGCACGGTATAATGCACGAAAATTGAGTCCTAATGTGGTCATGGTGCCAAGGAATACCATGGAATAATTACGAAATGCTTGTGTTTGACCATCAATAGTAATTGTTGCATTAAATCGTTTATTGATTTGTTGGCCGAGATTTCCGTTAAATAGTGATGATATAGTTGCTTTGGCAAGAAGTGTGGCTGCTTTTAAAGGTGAGGGCTCGCCTGTTTTTGAATTTTGATAGATTTTTAAAAAGCGTTCTACGACACCCAGCCCACATATGAATCCATAATGATTATTGACAGATATCATATTTAATTGAGTTTCATGGAAAATATTATTGTTGTGATAATTTAAAATAATATCCGAAAGTATTTTTTCAGGGCTGCCTGTAATGCCCAATTGCCACGCCATATTGTTCATGGTGCCACCACGCAAAAGTGCAATTTTAGGTAATGGTTGGTCATTGTATACATGAACAAATGTTTGTAATGTTTTATGATAGGTGCCATCACCGCCAGCGATGCCTAGAATTTCGATTTCTCTTTGTTTGAATTCTCTTGCTAAATCTTCGATTTGATTCAGTGTTTTAGTGGCATGACAAGATCCCTTGTCGCCAACAATAAAACCAAATTCTTCCAAGCGCTTGGGTGTTTTTCGATTCGACCTGGAATGTGGGTTTAAAATAACGCCAATGCCAGACATATTAATCTCCTTGATTGATGCGAGTTGTTTTTAATTGTTTTTTCTTTTTTGCTTTTGAATGCGTGCGTGGTTTTTGGTTTGTACGCGGTGCATTGGATTTTGGGTGCTTTTTGCTTGGTATCTGTTTTTTCTGCTCTGTTTTTTCATTTGATTTGGATGATATTGTGTCAGGTGTTTTTTTATTTGTGGGTCGCGGTGTTTTAAATGTATTTTTTTTGACAACTTGTTTTTTCTTGGATTTGATTTTGGGTGATTTGGGTTTTTGTATTAAATGAGCAATTAATTCGGGATTGGTTTCTATGGCATGAATAATAAAATCAGCAATGTGTGCAGGTTTTGTATTATGATCAAATCCTGCATGGCAGTTTAATTTTTTTGCCTTGGCATGAGTCATTGTCTCTGAGTGAAGGATGATCAATGGGGCAGGCATTGATTCCATATGAAGTAATGGAATTACTTTTTTAACTTGTTTGATATGTTGACTTCTTGGTTTTTCATGAAGCGATAAAATGATAACAGACATGCGATGGTCATTAAGTATTGTTTGTATAGTATCGATTGAGTGCTCGGTAATTGTGTGCAATTTGAACTGAGAATATGTATTTAATCCCCAATCTCCTGTTTTCGCATGTTGATAGCAAATGGAGTATAATGGTGTAATGGGTTGTTTATCCGAAAAATCAATGCATAAAATGGGCAGTGCTTGTACGGGGAGTTTTTTTAATTGCGTATTGTTTTTGTAAAAATCAGAGTTAGTTTCTAATTGTGGTTTAATGCGTTTCGCATCAAGCACATGCTTGCATCTGCCCTCAATAATAAACTGCGTGACATTGGATAACACAGGTGTTGCAGAAAGAATAGTCGCATTTTCAACTCCCATTTTTTGCGCATATGCAATGGCAATGTCATAGGCCTGTTGATTGAGCAGTACTGGCAATGAACATATAATTTGAACATAGCCATCATTGATATTTCGTCCAAAGGGAATAATCGTTTTTAATGCATCAGCCATGATCGGTTATCTCGCTTATCATCGTCGTTAGTACGGGGTTGAAGTAATGTCGGTGTTTTTCAAATATGCCGGATGCACCGAGGGATTGATTGTCACTATAATTTGTTTCTGTGAGCATGCCACGTGAAATGGCGTCGATAAAACCAAATGAATCAAGGCGTTTGAGCACACGATGTGTATTTTCGAGTACTGTGCTAGCTCGACGTGCCACGATGCCATTTGAGCTAAATGCGATTTCATCACCAATGTGCTTGGCATAGTGAAATGTGCGATTAGCGATATGAGCGCTTGTTTTCATATCGTGCACCATGGCATTGCTGCCTTGATGATGCGGTAAAACCGCCCATTGAGTGGACTGTTCGGTAATCATACTAACCAATGTATAGAGTGTGTATAGATGTTGGCTGTCAGTGGGATTTTGTATCATCTTTGGTGCAGGTATGTATTGAGTAGGTGATTTTGGGAAAATTTCTCGTATCATTTGTGCATGTGCGAGCTCATAGAGTAAATGATCTTCCAATTCCATATGGCAGTCAAATGCATGGGTAAATCCTATTTTATCAGCGCTAATATGACTATGAGTTGCAAAGGATTCATTTAAAAAATTGGCTGCCAATGATTGATGTGCATTACGAAATGAACTGGAGTTCGCCGCTAAATATGCATCATCCGTATATAGATGGCGACCAAAAACAGCGCAAAGCAATCGGCTCATATATTGATCGATTAAATCACGTTTTATATGAATATTTTTATGCAATGAATTGGATAATATGTCAGAGAAAATACCTTGTGCACCGGATGAAATGGCATTGAGTATTATTTCTGGCATGACAGGCCCTGAAAAATCATAGGCAAGGCTGATAGGGCGATGATATTGCTTGGAGAGGCATTGAATATGATCAGCGATAAGTTTGAAGTAGGATTGATTATTGCAAGATGTCTGATAAATGGGGTGCAGATGCGATATCTGAATTAAAATTATGTCCGCACCGTGAAATACAGCGGCATCCATGTGACTGGTAGGCAATGTACCGTCAGTTACAATAATGGGAGTCAATCGCAGTGGTGTGGGTGAAAATTTATTAGCAGAGTCGATTCGCGGGCGGTTTTTTTTTAATGCAATCATGCATTTTTTAACATGGGCAATTGATTGTTTTCGAATTTTATCAAATGAAATATCGGGCAGTGCATTCCAGTCAATGGTGTGTTGCTGAATTTTTTTTTGCAATTCATCGCATGTAATATTTAAAGTGAGTATTGCTTTAAATACCCAAAATAATGTACCCAGACGAAGATTGTCTTTGCTGAGTTGTTTGATGAGCGCATTAGTGGTATCTGTGGATAAGCCAATAAACTCAAGGCTTGTACGTTCAATTCCAATGCTGGAATGGCGATTGATATAGCGCTGAACAGGGGCGCTTATTCGATTGGCGAGCTGTCTACATGTGTCAATTTTATCGCGGTCTAAATTTAATTTTCGATATGCCATCTGTATAATACCTTTGGTCGTATTTACTTTTGAGGTGTTAATGTAATGCGTTTACCTTCAAGTAAATCTAAATAAGCGTGATTTGAATCATTTTCTGGAGAAAGTGTGTTTGAAATCGTAGTTGCTGTGGAACAGGTGCAATCATGATGTTGAGGGTTTGGGTAGCTGCTCATCATGCCACGATAATTTCGCATTATAGTACTTTTATCCGTTAATGTTAATATGTAATTTGGCATGATGGGTATTTTACCACCACCGCCAGGTGCATCAATTACAAATGTAGGTAATGCAAGTCCAGACGTATGTCCACGTAAATATTCCATGATTTCATAGCCCGTGGACACCGGTGTGCGAAAATGTTCAATGCCTTCTGCTAGGTCGCATTGATAAATGTAATAGGGTTTAACTCGAATTTTTAAGAGATTATGCATGAGTTTTTTAATAATGCGCGGGTCAGAATTGATTTTTCGAAGTAATACGGATTGATTTTGAATGGCCATACCTGCATTGGCGATGCGGGCACAGGCATCTCTGGATGCAGGTGTTATTTCATAAGGATGATTAAAGTGTGTCATAAAGTAGATAGGGTGATATTTTGATAACATAGTGACATAATCGTCGGTCACTCCCATAGGTAGAACATTTGGCATTCGGCTAGCCACGCGGATGATTTCAATATGGGGGATATCACGTAATCGTTTGATGATATTTTCTAGCTCTGATACGCTTAGCATAAGGGCATCGCCCCCAGAAAGAATAATATCACGGATTTCAGAATGCTGTTTAATATAGTCGATGGCTGCATCATGTTGATTGGTCAGTTGCGATTGTGTTTTATCGAGTATATGACGGCGTCTTGTGCAAAAGCGACAATACATCGAGCACGTCTCAGCGATTAAAAATAATGCCCGGTCCGGGTATCGATGCACTAATCCAGGAACTGGAGAATCTGCATCTTCGGCCAATGGATCTTCCATATCGCCGATGCCAGTGTCTAGTTCAGCAATATGGGGGATCGTTTGCATGCGAATGGGGCATTCTGGATTTGTTGGATCAATAAGCGATAGATAGTACGGCGTGGTTTGGAATTTCGAATGCGCGATGCATTTTTGTATGGCGGTAGCTTCCTTTTCGCTTAGTTTAAGAATCGTCTGCAATTGCTCCAATGAGCGAATGTTATTTTTTAATTGCCATGTGCGATCATTCCACAGATCTAATGGAATATCTTTCCATAGAGAAATTTTCTGGTAATAAAGTGGATTGTTTGTATCGATCATTTTATTCTCCTTACTTATAATGATAGGTGTGTGTGAAACCACTGTTGAACAGGTTGGGAGTTTCGGTAGAGGTCCAGCGTATATTTTGCATGACCCTTTGTGTAGCCATTGCCGATCATCATTGTAATATTTGCTGCGATACCTTCGGCTCCGAGGGCTGCTTTTTGAAAATTGGTGGCCATATTAAAAAAATAGACAATGCCATGGTTTCGGCAGGCCATAATACTGGCAATTTCTGTGCCTTCTATATTGGTTGTATTGATGACGAGATCGCATTTTTTTGAATTCGTGATTGTTTGGATATGATCGTGAATGGATGTTGGATTTAAGGCATTGCTCGTAAATACGTGGTCAGCTAGTCCATGCATTGAAAAAAAATCTAAACTTTTTTCATCAATATCAGTGACAATAATGCAACAATCATTACCAATATGTTGGCGTATACTAGCGGCACAGAGTAAGCCAGACTTACCTGCGCCAATGATGAGAACTACTTGGCCGGGCTTGGATAACTGCATGGCTTGCGCCGGTGCGCCTGCGACATCAAGCAAGCTTAAGCAGTGTTTTAGTGGGATATCGTTAGGTATCTTTGCTGCAATGCCGGATGAAAATAGAATGGCATGTCCTTCAATGTCCACCTGATCATTGGGATGAATTTTTTTGATGCGATCGATGTACAGGGGCGTTAATGTAAGCGATACCAATGTGCAAATATAATCCCCTTTGGATAATGTATATTTATTATCATATTCAGGGCCAATGTCCGCGACTGTGCCAAGTAGCATGCCGCCGGATCCTGTTACAGGGTTTTGCTGTTTTCCCATTTTTTTTACATTGTCTAAAATTTGATTTTCAATGAGGGGGAGATTTTTATGGGCAGCGGTGTACATTTGATGAAATGAGGCAGAGTCGATGTTCAATGTGTGTACGTCGATTAATAGTTCATTGCTGTAAAGGGGTAATAGATTGTCCAACTGTGTGGCAGCTTGTGGCAATGCATGGTCCGGTGATATGACGCGATGCCGGCCAAAAACATCACCATTTTGTCGATAAATAGTCATAGCTTTCCTGTAAATCTATTTTAATGGCGATTATTTTTTTATATACATATTTGGAATAGTGCTTTGATCATAAAATTGCTGTGTGTGATCCCAGTGCCAAACTTTTCCTTTAATATCCAGCGATATTACTACCAATTCCGGCATATAATCATGCCATCCCTTGACGTCACGATCAATTATTATTTTTGAGTGTGGGTATGTTTCTTGGTATTCATGCAATGTATGGTAAAATAAATTGCCGTTAAACCATAGGTAAGGGCTGTTCTTTCGAAATATTGGATGATACGGCGGTGGAATCGCCAGATGATCTGTTTCTTGTGTATGAGTTAATATATGGTTGGCAAAATTGATTTGCGGATCATTTTTTTCAGTAAATATAACGACGCGTGCACATAGGAAAATGCTATTTAATAAAATAATGATAATGATAACATATCTCATACGTGATGACATATAGGACGTATAGCATAATGCAGTTAATGCGAGGCTTGCAATGGGAAATAGTAAATATTGTTGAAATCGCACTGGATTGAGTAGCATGGCCAGATAACTCGCAATGCATATGATAATAAGAAATATATGGATATGATGTTTGTATGATAAGTGCTTACGGTGATGTCGATAGATGGTGATAGCAGCAAAAATGCTCATGCTGCCAAGGATTGTGAGGCTGAGTGTTTCTAAAAATTGCGCGCGAATAAGTGTTGGGAGTGAGTGTAAAAAGGGAGTGTCACTAAAAAGAGATAACATCAGTGTATTGAATGTATAATTATGAAAGAAAAAGTCCGGCCATAGTCCTATATAGTAAAATGCATAATAAAAAAGCCCTAAAGTCATTGCACCGGCAAATGTGGATAATGCAATATGGCAGAGTACTTGGATGCGGTTTTTTGAAATAATAAGCATATGAACGGTGAACGTTGCAAAGATGATTAGTGTAAATAGTCCTGCTTTTTGAAGGATGATTGTGGCAATACCTGCCCAGACACCTGCTGCAACCATCCACTTGGCGGATGGTTGTTTTATCCATCGGCATAGATTGAGCACGCAATAGCACAGAGCGATGACCATTAGGGGATCTGGACGCAATTGAATCATGTTTCGCATAAATGCAAAGCTGCTGATTAATGCGATGATAATCCAATGGGAATAGTTGCTTTGAATGAATTCTTTATTGAATGTGTATAAGAGCGTTGCGCTTAATAATAAATTAATTATAAATAAAAATCGTATGCCAATTGTTGCAATGCTATAATTGGAAATCACAGCCATTAATGGGCTTAACATAAACCATAAAGTGGGATGATGATGTTCAAAAAAATCAATATATGGCATGGAGCCATTGGCAATTAGCCAGCTTGCATGTAAATGCTCAATTTCATCATGGTCAAATGAGGTATTTGTAATAAAGTAAATCAGGGAAAAGCTGATCAATAGCAGGCAGCTATATAATAGATAGCGTGTGTTCGTTTGGGATAGAAAAGTCATGCTGAATGATTGTGAAGGATCTCGTAAATGATTATTAATAGATGATTCCATCATATATATTCTCCGAATCTGAAATAGGGTATATCATGATTTGTATATGGGATTCAAGTCAAGGGAATTGCCTGTTTAAGAGGATTGTTTTTAAACAAGCCCTTTACTTTGAAATACAGTCATGGCATGGATTTTCAACGTTTAAACAGGAAAGAATATATGCTTAAAAAAATATT
>CAYZSU010000045.1:0-16642 GCA_964480565.1 uncultured Myxococcales bacterium
GTATACCACATTATTAATTTTATTACTCGTCAATTCATTGAAATCGGTGTACTAGACCCATCTCGCTGGTGATGTCGTTTTTTATTTTCAAGCAACAACTACCCTGACACAGGGGGCAACTCCTTTTGGTTCAACGTTTCTTGCCCCCAGAGTTGCCCCCATGAATGGCAGGATGTCAATGATTAACATTGGATTCTATGGGACACTAAAAGTAAAAAAGCCACTATAATCAGTGGCTTTCTAAATTTACTCGGACTTCCTTGGAAGCCCTTATTGTGGAGGCGAGGGGAATCGCACCCCTGTCCGCAAATACATCATATACGCTTCTACATGATTAGTTTGTGTTTTAATTGTCACCCATCATAACTCCCACAAACAGGATTTAATATGAGTTATATCCAATGAGTTTAATTTTTTCGCGCTGAATTAACTTGAAAAAACGATCCTGTTAAATGACGCTTTGCGATGCCACAGGCTGTCATCGGTCGGCGTAGCTGTCTTAAGTTTAAGCAGCTAATGCGTATTCTTGGTTTTCGCCAATTAAATAGTGTGCCAATCGTTTTACGACTTACTGACAGGTCGTCATGCCACGTATAATCTATTATCCACGTCGAAATCTCTTCGCCCCCCTTTGGATGCTTATTTTGATGGCAGTTTGATTATCGTCGAACTGCACGGTCGAGTTTTATTTTTTCCTCACGTCGCTTAATTGTTTCTCGTTTATCAAATAGCTTTTTACCCTTTGCCATGCCAATTTCTACCTTGATTTTACCTTTACGAAAATAAAGGCAAATAGGTACCAAAGTCAAACCCTTCTGCTGGGTCACTTGTGAAAATTTAAGAATTTCTTGCTTATGAAGCAATAATTTTCGTCGTCGTTTGGGCTCATGGTTAAATTGATTTGCTGGTCCATAGGGGGAAATATGCGCATGTAAGAGGTAGGCTTCATTTTTTTCAACTATAATATAGGCATCGGATAAGTTGCCGCGCCCATCCCGCAAACTCTTTACTTCACTGCCGACAAGCGAAATACCTGCTTCATAGCGATCAGTGATATGATATTCAAAGAATGCTTTTTTGTTCTTAGTGATAATTTTCTTATCAGATGTTTTTTTATTTTTTTTCATTGTTTATTGCTACAATTCTATCAACGGAAAGATAATTGTAGTAATTTATTATGCTAGACTAGTGAGAGGAGTCAAGTATAATACAGGTTTGCTAATGATTAAATATGGGACGCATTTTTTTCTTCAATGATGCCGCCGGTAATTAAAAGTTTAAATGCTTGATCAATTCCCATATTCAGAGGGATGGTCGTTGATTTAGGGACAATGATTAAAAAACCAGAGGTTGGGTTGGGTGTTGTAGGTACAAAAATATTAACCATATCACTGGCAAAATGCTTGGCAATACCTGCCTGTGTGTCACTGGTTAAAAATCCAATGACCCAGCAATCTTTTCTTGGGTATTCAACTAAAACAACGCTTTGAAAACGCTTGTCTGTATTGCTTAAAATACTGCTCGTAAATTGCTTGATACTACTATATATGGACCGACCAAATGGAATCTTTGAAATAATACGATCGCCTAAATGAACTAATTTTTTTCCAATGTATAATCGTGCTATAAGTCCAACAAATAAAATTAATGTAATTGTGATGATCAGTCCAAATCCTGGGATATTGATACCAAGGAGTTCAATGGGATGAAATCGCAGGGGTAGAATGGATTGGATTAAACGATCTGCGGATTGGATAATAAACCGCAATATAAGATATGTACCAAATACTGGAATAAGAACGGCTAATCCTGAAAGAAAGTAGCGTTTGATAAATTTTTTTATAGCGGCCATGTGGAATATCCAGGTTAAATTGATTTTAAAATATTGCCATCAACGACAACGACTTTAATGTGATGGGGGTCTGTGCGCTCAATCATAGTTTTATAAAACTCAGATTCATTGTCCGGGTTTAAGTTGGGTTCATGTAAAATAATATAATCCGCGGCTTTGTTGGGTTCTAATGAGCCAATGCGATGATCCAACCCCATTGCGCGTGCAGATCCCATGGTTGCTAACTTTAATACATCCTTGGCTGGCAATTTGGGTTGGCATGCGTTGTCCATGCATAAACGCATCTCTTCCCACATATTAAAACCTAATTTTGAATGCCAAGGGCCTGTGCCAAGTCCTATGGGAATGCCGTTATTGCAGAGTTTGCCATAAGGAAATGTGCCAAATTTCATAGCATGATTATATGATGGGCATAGTACAACTTTAACTAAGTTCCTGGCAAGCGCTGCATAGTCATTATCTGATAACTGCAAGCAACCGACTAAAGTCGTTGGTGCATCAAATAAACCGAGTTCGCTTAAATAGCTGATCGGTGTTTTACGATGTGCAGGTGGTAAGTTTTTCCAGCCTAAACTAGGGAAAATATCTGTGGCAATTGGGCCTTGCGAGTCAAAGAAAAATTCCATTTCAGCAAAAGATTCTGCCGCGTGCATTAGAATAGGGATGGAGGATTCAATGGCATGTTGGCCAATAATACGAAGTAAATTTCGAGATAAAAGATATGGCGCATAAGGTCCTAATCCAATTTGAATTCGATCATCTGATAGATCATAGTAGCGATCAATTAGCGCTAAGGCAATTTCAAAGCTATGCTGTGCATTTTCACCATGTCCAGCAATAATTTCAGGGTAAATAATCGATCGGAGGCCCATTTCACGAAGCAATTTAAAGGTTCCCTCAAATGCAGTGAGCTCTGATATACATGTGACACCTGTTTCAATCAGTCGATTAATGCCTTTTTGAATGCCTGGAATCATATGAGGGCTAGTTGTATCCTGCTTAAACTCAATTGCAGATACTAGATGTTCAGTAAATTCAGGTGCATCATTGTTAAATTCTGCCATGGGATCTGTGGAGTCATAAAAGGACACTAATTCAAGTTGCGAATAGGCATTGACTAAACCAGGCATTAAAATGCTATTGGTATATTCTTTTACTTCTGCATCAGGATACTTGTTAGTTAACTCATTTAATGTGCCGATATCATGAATTTTGTTAAGTTCAGTTGCAATAGCGCCATTTTTTATAATTGGACAGCTATGAGTCATAGGCAAGATATATGTTGCGCTGATTATTTCCATAATAACCTCTTTTTTGTATACAGGGGGTGTTCTTTGAAGAGCTCCCTTACTATCAATATTCCTAAATATGCCTACCTAGGGTGTCATGTATTTTAACGGTTAATTTAATTTCAGCAATAAAAATATGTGCTTAACTCATTTATTTTTAAGATTAAAGGAGGAATTGTTTATGAACGAGCAATTAAATGGACTGTGCCGCCACGATGATTTGAGATTGCACGTTTTAAATTTTCAAAGTCACTTGGATTTTCAGTATAATTTTGATTGCTGCTATCAACCACTAATAGAGGGCTATCATCATAATCTAAAAAATAACGATTATAGCTCTCAGTTAATTTTTCTAAATAGGTCGCATCAATATGTCGTTCATAGTCAATACCACGTTTGTAAATACGTTCTTTCATGACTTTTGGTTCTGCGCGTAAGTAAATAACCAAGTCAGGAGTGGGTAGTTTTTCTTTTAAGAGGCTAAAGATGGTATTGTATAATTGGAGTTCGTCGCTAGTTAGGTTGACTGTTGCAAATATAGCATCTTTGGCGAATGTGTAATCAGATATGGTCAATCTAGAGGGCTCATTATTTTTTAATTCTAATTGTTGTTGGTATCGATTCAATAAGAAAAATAATTGTGTTTTAAATGCATTTTTTGATTTATTTGTATAAAAATCCGATAAAAATGGATTTTTTTGCGTGGGTTCTAATAATGTAGTAGCATGCATATTTGATGCAAGAAGTTTGGCAAGAGTAGTCTTGCCAGCACCAATGGGGCCATCCACTGCAATGTATTTAATTCTTGGTGATTCATCCATTATTAATCGTATAACAAAGCAAAAGAGGTTTGTCTAGAAATTAGAGTTATGGGTTGCCATCATGCCCATCATCTGTGTTAATTTAGCATTACAATCGTGGTTTTTCACGTATTCTCATGATTGCTTTTCGGTTCTTAGGCATTGCAAAATAGCTAGAATCTCTCGCATTTTTGAATAACCCCATAAGTTGCTATTTCGAGGGCAGTTTCTAACATGAAAAAAATAAGGCAATACGGATAATAGTTGTGATTCTATTGTTTTTTCTGTACAAACTATACTAAGGTTGTCCAGAAAATAGGCTGTAGGGGAGGGGTTAAAAATATCCAGTGGCCAGTTGGACTGCTTGAGATTAATTTTAGTTTAGTAAATGGGGTGAGTATGTATATTGAAAAAGAGAATCTAAATGAATTTTGGTTGAACAATTATGATGACAGTTGTGGGCAGATTTGTCTAGTGGATACATCCTTAGATATTATTAAAATCAACCGAAGCATGCGTATGCAATATGATGGAGATGATTCGATTATTGGCAAAAATTGCATGGAGTTAATTCAAAGTTGGAATTTAACGCCATTAAAATCACTACATGATAATTCAATATGTACATCGCCTATTTGCCTAGAGCCAGCCCATTCATTGGCAATGAAAAAAATGGTGGCGCTAGCACAACCTCTATTTGATGCCAAGTCAAAGCATGTGGGCTTTTTAATCATGTCCAATTCGCTGCTGTGGCATGATAATAATGAACAGTTAGATGAGCAGTTACAAAGAATATGTAATCGACTTGTTGTGCCGATGATGCAAATTAATTTAGTTAATGGCAATATAATGTGCTGTAATGAAGCCTTGGAGACTCTAACAGGGTATAGCTCCGAGGATTTAATTGGTCAAAAATATATTATATTATATCCTGAACAATATCAAAATATCTATGATAATAAATTATTAATGGCTATTTCAAATACATTTGAGCATTCAATTTATGCAGAGATACAAACACAGCAAGGGGATATTATACCTGTGCAGTTAGCATCCCATGCATTGGATTCTATTGCGAATGGTCAAGTCCAGATTACGGTAACTGATTTGAGTCAAATTAAGGCATTGGAGAATGAATTGGATATGTTCCAAAAATTATTGGATAATATTCAGGATGCGATTTTTATCGTTGATCCAGATACATCAAGAATTATCTATTTTAATGATCAGTCTTCTGAGTTTCTTAATTATCAAAAACATATTTTATCATCTATGAAAATCACTGATTTTGATGTGGGATTAGCTGATGCAGGTGCATGGAACGCACATATAGAATACTTAAAAGATGCAAAGTGTGGCAAGTATACAACTGAATATCGACATGCGGACAACCATGTGCTTTCAGTTAGAGTAACATTTAGTTTTATTGTCTTTAGCAAACAGAAATATATTGTATTTGTTGTTAAAGATTTAATGAATAAACACGCAATGCATATGAAGGCAAACAGTGATCACTTTGAAACTATGATTAATAGGCTACCGGATCCAATTTGTACGATTGATGAAAATGGCATTGTTAGCTATGCATCATCATCCATTAAATCTATTCTTGGGTATCCAGCCAGCCATATTGAAGGTACTTCAATATTTAATTATTTTTTAACGCAATATCAGTCATTGGTGAAACGCGAGGTTGCAAGTGCATTATTGGGTAGTGATGTTAATCGCATTGATGCAATGATTGTAACCAGTGAAGGATTGTCTGTTCATGTTGAAGTGGCAGTGACTGTTATTGAATCTCAAAGTGGTATTGGACGCATTCAGTTAATGATCCATGATATGACAGATCGTAAATTATTTGAGCATAAGTTATTCGCAGAAAAAGAACGAGCGGATCGCGCCAATAAAGCAAAAAATAATTTTATTCGTAATATGACATATGAGTTGAAAATGCCTCTTAACGATATCGTGGGAATGGGAGCACTGATGAAAGATTCAGAGCTCAATTTTGAGCAGAAAGATTATTTGCAGACAATGCTTGTGAGCTCAGAGTCGATGTCAAAAATAATAAATAATATTAATGATATTGCGCAAATAGAGACTGGGCGGATGCAATTAAAGGAACAGAGTTTTAATTTACAAAAAACATTGGAAGATATCATTGGGTCGTATGCGTTTCGTTCAAAAAACTCACAAGTCGATTTAATCTATAGCTATCCAATTAATATGCCCCGTTTTGTAATTGGAGATTCAGGGAAATTTCGGCAAGTTCTTAGTAGTTTATTATCGAATCAAATTATTTTTTCATCACAGGAGATGATTCGAGAGTTATATATTAAAATTAGTACGGCCAGGTTGGATGGAAATCGATTATTATTCCGTGTTGATATGTATAATCAACAGGAAATGATTTCAGGGAAAGATTTAAATGTGAGTTTAATGGGAAGTAAGAATACAATGTCTGATATTGAGTTAGGGGTTGTTGAACAGTTACTTAAAATGATGAATGGTTCAATTTCATGTAATGCAAAAGAACATGGTAATGCACATTATAGTTTTTCACTCTATTTTAAGTTAGTGGATAATGATATAATGGCCATTGAAGCCAATTCATCTTTTGAAGGTAAATCAATTATCGTTATTGATCAAAATCAAACAAGTTTAAAATGTATTGTGGAATATTTACGGTCACTGAATTTTACAGTGCATCCATATAATTGTAATGTTGATATTTCGGAAAATAATGTATGTGTTGATTTTGTGGACTTAGTAGTTGTCAATTTAAATATGATATCTCAGAAGAATAAGTTGGTGGATTGCATCGATCAATTAAAATCACAGGTGCTATTAAAGGATGATCAGCTGATATTAATTGGTGATGATGATTTTCAGTTAGAAGGGTATGATTCAAAAGATTTTTCTTATCATGTAAGTTATCCAATTCAATGGTCACAGTTTACACAAAAGTTAATCAATATTTTTGAGGCAGGGGATAAGCCTATTGATTTTGTTCAAAAAGGTGTTGAAATTCAACCTCTTTACGATGATAGATTTGATGGGAAGCGAATATTATTGGTAGAGGATAATCAACTTAATCAACGTGTGGCTAAATGTATTTTAGAAAAAATTGGATTTGATGTTGTTTCAGTCAACAATGGGCAAGAAGCTGTAAATTCATTGCAAGAAAATTTATTTAATATTGTATTAATGGATATTCAAATGCCAATAATGGATGGATGGCATGCCACACGAATTATTCGTATGCCAAATTCACCTGTGAAAAATCATAGCATTCCAATTATTGCGATGACAGCAAAGTCAGTGCAAGACGATGAAGGTTATTCATTGGAGGTGGGGATGGATGATTATATTGCCAAACCAATAGATGCAGATGCATTGAAAAAAGTAATTTTAAAATATATTTAGTAATGACTCTTAAATTAAGTATTTTTCAAAAGGCATTAAATCTAAGGAGAAGAATGAAACAACTATTAATAATGGGCATGTTGATTTTTTCTTTTTTATCCCAAGTGCCAGCATTAGCAAATAGTAAACCAATACGATATGGTCCAATATTTGGAATATTTGATACAACAGGCATTGAAACAATTAATGGTTCTAAGATGTCGTCACGGGGTGGATTTCAGTTGGGTTGGTTGGCGAGTCAACGCATGGGATTTTATGGAGAGCTTGCAGGTGGTTTTTTTGATCGAAATAATTTAGGCCGAATTACATTTCTTGATATAACGATGAATACGATAATATATCCTATGGGTAATGTCTTTATGCGTTTAGGCAGTGGTATTTCAATAAATCGATCGCAAATAGAATCAAATTTATCCACGAAAACGCGTTATGGAGTAACAGGTAATTTTAGTTTGGGATATGAACTTCGCACAGGTGCAAATAATTATTTTTCGCCTGAAGTTGCTTTAAATTATCATCGTATTGCAGGGAAAAATTATTTATCAGTACAGTTTGGTTTTGCTTTTGTGTGGCATTTTTAAATAATCTTATATCGTTAGGCTGTCCAAAAAATAGAGGATTTTTTAGTCAATAAGCACGTCGTGTCTTAAATAATTCATTGGATAGGTCTAGAAAGTTTTGAGGGGTTAGCATTTCTGCTCTCATCTGTGGATCAAGGTTTGTTTGTTTAAATATGGTATTAATGTCTTCTAAAGAAATAATTAAATGTGGATTATTGGATAATGTGTTTTTAAGTATTTTTCGACGTTTACTAAATGCGGCACGAATCAGTGGAAATAAAATATCAGGATATTTGATAGTAAAAGGTGTGGGTTGAATGTCTAGTGATAATAACGATGACATAACATCAGGTGGTGGATAAAAATTATTAGGTGAAATATGGAATAGTATTTTGGGTTTGGAAATGAGCTGTAATGCGACTGATAAAATACCATAGGATTTTGAATTAGGCTGTGCACAAATACGACAAGCGACTTCTTTTTGTAGCATAATAATAGCGCGATCAATCCACTTTCGTTCATTAATTATCCAAAATAGAATTTGAGATGAAATATTGTAAGGCAAGTTTCCTGCAATGGTAATATTGGAGGGAGTTAATTCATGTTCTAAAATAATATTACTTATTTTTGTTTGTAAAATATTTGTATTTAACCAAGTAATATTCGAATTTTGAATATGTGTTTGAGCATAGGCGAGTACATCTGGATCAATATCCACTGCATATAATTTTTTTGCTAAATCTGCAATTTTTCCTGTGATTGTGCCTGGCCCTGGTCCGATTTCAATAACAATATCATTCATTGTTGGATTGATTGCTGAAATAATTTTTTGAATTGTTGCGGGTTGGTTTAAAAAATGTTGACCGAGTTTTTTCTTTGGCAATAATTCATAAGTCATTTAAATGCCAATTTCCATGGTTGATATTGCATTTAATGTGATATCATCTGAATTACCTTGTGAAAGATAATAGTGTCCAACAAATGCAATCATTGCGGCATTATCTGTACAAAGTGAAATAGGAGGGATATAGTATAGTAAGTTGTTTTTTATTGCCTGATTTTTTACTTGTTCTCGAAGTTCATTGTTTGCAGCAACACCACCTGAGATGACAATTGCTTTTGCTTTATGTCTAAGTGCAGCATCTATTAAATGAGTTGTTAATATATTGACAGTATTGCTTTGAAAACTGGCCGCCAAATCAGATACGAACTGACTATCCAAGGAATGTGTTTTTTTTGCATCGAGTACATAATTTCGTACAGCTGTTTTGATTCCAGAAAAACTAAAATCATATGGTTTTGCTTGAGGCATGTGCGTTGCTTTTCCTGAGAATCGCGGTTTTGTAAATGCAAATCGCTTATTGTCTCCTGATTGTGCACATTTATCAATAGCAGGTCCTCCTGGATATCCTAAGTTCATTAACTTAGCGACTTTATCAAAGGCCTCACCTGCAGCATCATCACGAGTAGCGCCTAAAAGTGTATAGTCGCCCATTTTTTTTACAAGGTATAAACTAGTATGTCCACCAGATACAACTATGCCAATATAAGGGTATTCAATTGTGCCCGTATGTAATAATGCGGCGTTTAAATGTCCTTCAAGATGGTTCACACCGATGAGTGGTTTATTTAAACTAAAGGCCAATCCTTTTGCTGCAGATATACCAACGAGTAATGATCCAACTAAGCCGGGTGCGTATGTTACAGCAATGGCATCGATATCATTAAATGTTAAATGTGCTTTTGATAATGCGCTATTGATTACAGGAATAATATTTTCTAGATGTCGTCTGGATGCAAGCTCTGGCACTACACCGCCAAATTTTTCGTGAATATCATGTTGCGTTGCAATTTCATTTGCAAGAATATGATGGCCATTTACTATTGCAGCAGCTGTTTCATCACAGGATGATTCAATCCCTAAAACTATCATGAATAGTCCTTAAAAGTCAGTTGATGGTGAGGTAGATGTATTTGTTTTGTGCTGTTTTTGCTGCATTGTTTGCTCAGGATAGGAATGTGATGATGATTGAGGTCTATTTCTATTTTGTTCAAGTTCAATCGCATCCATTTTGTTCATTGCAATAGAGGCTGCTGTACTTCTTGGGTATTCTTTTAGAATTTTTTTATAAAATATTTTGGCGTCATCATGCATTCCAAGTGCCAAAAACGAATGGGCTTGTTTTAATAGTGCAGTACTAATATGTTTATCCTTTGGGTGTTTCTGAATAAATGCTTGATAGGTTTTTATTGCATTTTGATAATCACGTGCGGAGAAATAACACTCGCCAATCCATGCCTGTGCGCTTGCTGTAAATTCACCATCTGGGTATTTTTTTATGAATTTTTTAAATACAGCAATACCTTCCAAGTATTTAGCACTGGATGCTAAATCAAGCCCCCGTTGATATAAGCTTCCCTCATCGGCAATGTCTGGTGATATTTTGGAAATAGCTTTGGAAAGTTGTGTTGAAAATACACTCATTCGATCTTCAATGGATTGAATCCGATGATCAAGTTCAGTAATCATTTGGATAAGTTGGTTTTGTTGTTTTTGTCTTAAATGACGATTGCTATCGAGTTTTCCCTGGATTTGTGAAATATCTGTTTTTACGCTTTTGCTATGCGCAATTGCGGATGCCATATCGCCATTATTTCTCATATATGTTTGTCTAAGTTCTTTGAGCTGTTTTTCAAGTGCACTAATTCGCTTGCTTGTAGAGTCTGCATAAGTGGTAGTACTGATGATGCAAATTATAGTGATTGATGTAAGGAAAATACGATATATCATAAAAATTCCAATCATTTTATTCAAATTACTTATTTGTGAGTTGATATACGTGAATAAAAATTTCTGCAATAAAAAAACGCGCTAATGATAGCGCGTTTTTTAAATTAATAAATTAAATGATATTAGCGAGCAAGAAATTCATCACGACGATTTTGCCACCAGCATTCCTCATTATGATCCATACATAAGGGGCGTTCCTTACCATAGGTAAGTGTGACAATTCGAGAGTCTGCGACACCAAGATTTATCATATAGTCTTTTGCTGCTTGGGCACGACGCTCACCTAATGCAAGATTATACTCGACAGAACCGCGTTCATCGCAATGGCCTTCGACTGTAACAACAGTATTTGGATTTTCCTGCATCCATTGTGCATTACCTTGTAATGTACCTTCTGATGATGCCATGACATCGTAGCGATCAAATTCAAAATGAATGCGTTGTAATTTGGCCTTGGATACTGCTGCTTGTGGACGACGTTGTTGTGCACAAGCTAAAAACATTCCAGATAATACAATTGCCATGACTACCATTAATACTCGTTTCATATTTCCCTCCTTAAGGCTTCTAACTATCTGATTTAATTAAATAAATTTATTATTGCAATGATATTACGTGAGGCCTGAATATAAGTCAATCTACTTTTTATTCTCAATGTGTTTTTATGAGGGATATTTTTTTTTGTAAGCGTGTGCAGAGTTTGTTAATACCTTCTTTTCGAAAAATTTTATTAAACTGGCTGCGCCAGTTACGGCTTAATAGTGTTGTTCCAATGCCAATATCAATGATATGCCATGGATGCTGGGGTGTAATAAAAAAATTGATAGTTAATTCGCCTCGATCAGATTGGCCCATTGCAGATATAATAATTTCAGATGCTGATTTTGATTTTATAACATATTGATGGGGTGTGAAGTGATGATTATTTAATTTTGAAATGAGTTGCACTGCTTTTTTTTGCATTAGAGATGAAAATAATTCAAAAAGAGTGTTGCTTTCATTGCTGGATAATTTGCTAGAAAAATCCTGTATTGTTCGCTGATAAAGCCCTTGAAAGCTAAAAATTCCTTGCAAGCGAATGGCAATGTCATTGGGTGTTTTGATGTGGTGTAAAGGTATTTGACTGAGTTGAGTATATGATTTTTTTATAAAAATTATGGGGGATTTTTTTGCATAGCAAAAGGGTGTATGAAAAAACAATAATGCCAATATGGTATAGGTGAGGAGGCTTTTTCCAATAATTGGGCTGTTGAAAAATGCCCATTTTCGGTATTGTCCAGAAAATTCAATTCGGTTACATACTTGCATGGTTGCGTCCTTATTGAATTTCATGTCTGTCTTGAATCTAGGCATTTTTAACAACCCCCAAAGTACTTATTTTTGACAGTGCCATGATTTAATTTTTATCCGTAGTTCTCGTTACTTTGTGCTGCTTTACGAGCATGCCGCAATTTGATCCAATGCTGTTTTCTCGGATATCTCCAATGGATATAATGACATCAAATCCACATGATTCTAGACGTTTTGCAATCGAATTAATATTTTCATTGCAACTGGCTTCAAATGCGCTGATAAGATTATTTTTATTAGCATGTTCTGTGGGGTTGACCGGGGTGATTTTTATGCAGCATGCATCGGGATCAAAATATTTAGAAAGCACTTTTTCATCAATGGGATAACCTTCACATAATGCAAAGTTAAGCGATACCTTGCGAGGTCCATAATGGCTAAAGGCTTGTGCATAAGTATTAATTTCAGAAAATGATAATTTTGAAATAGGAATAAGTGTGTCTCGTAATGTGTGATCAGTTGTATTAATAGAAAATTGCAGTTGAAATGGTTTGCCTGCATATAATGTAGAGCGAATAGATAATAATGATTCAAACCATGTTGAGCTAGACTTTGGCGCTGTTGTTGCAATACATGGAATTAGATTTTGAGTGTCAATGCGGTAGGGCAATTTTTTAATTGTCTCTAATACAAATGGATTTAAGCTGGGTTCTCCCATGCGTGCAAATTGGATTTTTAGTTTTTTTGTTTTAGAAATAGTATTGGCAGAATATTTGGATAAAATATGGTTGATCTGTGCCCACAGTTGGGCTTCAGTTAAATTACCAAAAAAATCATGTCCTGCATCGCACATTAGGCATTTAACAGGACAGCCAAATTGTGTAGAGATGATAATGACCCATTTGTCATCAATAGATAGTGATGGATCTCTTGCTTCGACGAATTCAACCAAATTAGCATTGCTTTCGCCAAATTGACCAATGTATACGGTTGCTAGATTTGAATTACCTGTTTGGTGATGGATATCCAATATGTGTGTTGTCATATGTAATACCTTATTCTTTAGTAGAAATACAATGCATTGCGGCTGATATGCCATCACCACATGCGATAGCAATATGTCGATCGTGTGTATGAATACAGTCACCTGCAAAGTATAATCCGTTCGGCGGTTGTTGTATAAATGATGGGGGTAAAAAGTCAAAGTATTGTTTTTTACCAGTACAAAAGTTTAAAGCATGTGTGCTGAGTTGTTTGCCATTGGTAAATAAAATATCAATATACGGTGCATTGTAATTTGCATCTTCAATGATATGTAAATTACGCATATCTAAATTTAACTTATAGGCCTCCTGTATTAAACACGTATTGGCAGTGAGATTTTCTTTTCTAAAACAGATTGTTGATTGAATTCCGTAGCTTGAGAAACTTATTCCTTGATCAACTGCGGCATCGCCACCACCGATAATTGCAATGCTATGAATATATGAAGGAATATCGCATGCAGGAATATATGAGAGAATAAGGTTTTGCGGTAGTTTTTTGATCCATGAATAATGATGGTCTCGTGGTATGAGCCCACAAGCAACAATGAGTTTTTTGCTAATAATAGTAGTTGATTCTGCTTGAATGTGAAAATAATTTTCATCTGTATATACATTGGACACAGTATTATTGATAATAGGGATATTATAATTGGATACATCTTTTTGAAAACGTTCCATTAATGCAATGCCAGTTAGAGGTTTTTCTAGCCCAGGATAATTCTCGACTTTCCAGGCACATCGCGCTGAACCTCCAAGTGTATCTTTTTCAATTAAGCAACATTTGCATCCATATCTAGCTAACTGAATAGCGCTTGCCATGCCCGCAGGGCCAGCACCAATAATTGTTACTTCGTAGGGGATAGTCATTGGTATTATTATCCATTGGTCGTAGGTGAAATAAAAGTTTTATTAATATAGTCACTACTTGTCATTACAGGTCCAAATCCATAAGCCATATTTAGCAGGCTTGCATTGTGGAAGTTAAGAGTTTTTGCCGCACATGCATTTGAGATGATAATAGGTTGAATGTTTAGTGCAAATGCATGCCGTGCCGTTGTTTCAATGCAGAGGTTTGTAGTAATGCCACACAGAGTAATTGTAGTGATTTGTAATTTTGATAGATAATCAAATAACGGGGTGTTTGAAAATGCACTATAATTGGATTTAATAATATGTAAATTAGGTGTTATATTTTTAATTTCTGGAATAAGTTCACTTTGTAGATCATTAATTCGAGGTAGTCGTTTTTTCCACCATATAGCCATTTGGCTGCTATGATCATTAGGGGGATGAGCATGGGTTGTTGTAATGATTGGCCAATTACTCTCATAAAAATAATGAGATAGTTCCAAGACGGGTGTGATAATCGCCCGTGCTTTTGGCATAAAGGCATGGCCTGATTTATCTAAAAAATAATACTGCATATCGATAATAATTAATGCATGTGCCATTTTATGTGGGTAACTAATTATATATAGATATGCAAGTTTCAATAAAAAGGGCGCCTAAATAGCGCCCTTGATTAAATAATAAATTAGTAAATTTATATTGTAAATTTACTAACTAAATTTTTAAGCATTTCTGCTTGTGCAGCAACTTCTTCAGAGGTGGACGCCAACTGTTCTGATGTCGATGCATTGGCTTGTACAATGGTTGTGCTTTCTTCCATAGATGCAGCTTCAATTTGCGTAGCTTGGGAGATGGATTGGATTTTATCTGATATGCCAGAAATTAATTCCACAATAGATTTTAAACTTCCCCCTGCTTGCTCAGATATTCGGACACCTTCTTCAACTTGCTTGGTACTATTTTGAATTAACTGGGAAATATTCTTGGCAGATGTTGCACTGCGCTCAGCTAGTTTTCTAACTTCATCAGCAACTACTGCAAATCCTTTACCATGCTCACCTGCACGTGCTGCTTCAAGCGCTGCATTTAAAGCAAGTAGATTGGTTTGCTCTGCAATATCAGAAATTAAGGTGACGGCTTCAGCAATTTGTTGAGAGCTTTGTTCAATGCTGCGCATAGCTTCGATATTTGAATCCATATTGCGGCCTACTTGTTTAGCAGAGTCAACTGTTTGATAGGCCGCTGAATTAGCCCCTTCTGCATTATTTGCATTTGTTTTAATGGAATCGGATAGAATATTGAAAGTGGATGATTGTTGTTGAGCACCACTTGAAATACTTTGTGAACTGGATGAGATTTCATCGGTTGCACTGGCTAATTGTTCAGCTGCATCGCGTACTTCAATGAGGGATTGTCGAATAGTGTCAATCATGGTGTTGAGTTCAACAGCCATGACCTGCAGTTCATCTTGGTGACTTAAATTTGCTTGCATGGTAAAATTACCTGCAGAGACATCTTTAATCGTTGTTGATAATTCATTGATGGATGTGCTGATGGACTTGGATAAATAGCGAATACAGATAATAACAAAAACTGTACCAAGGATAACAGACACAATGACGAATACATTCATGCGTTTTTTTGCGATGGCGACATTATTATTATATTCTTTTTTGAGCTTAGTGAAAATTTCGACTAATTTATTAAGAGCTGGCATAATTTCTGTTTTGAGAATGGCAGTTCCAATTTCTTTTCGTTCATCATGGGAATAAATGCCAGAATTATCTTCCCATGTTGTTTTTAAACTTGCAGCTGAGTTGTGAATGCTTACATGAGGTGCTTCTAAATCAAGAACTATTTTTTTTGCTTCTTCAGAAAGTGCTTCAAAGGCGCTACTTTTAATAAATGCATGATACCAACGGCCTAAATTGCATTTTGTGGAATCTGTTTGTGTATCTATAATGGGTTTGTTATTGAGAATTCCTGAAAAAATATTTGTTGCCCATTTAAAATGGCCGGTTTCAAGGTCTGTAATCAAACGTTCCATTGAAGCAGCCTTCAGGGCATTATTTGATTGCGTGATTGACACAATGCCAAGAAATAACATGATAAGTATTAATGCGCCAAATGATCCTACTAATTTCTTTCGGATAGTTAATGATTTTATATTCATAATATGTTCCCTTCCCCTATTTTATAAAAAATTATACGTATATTAATATTTTTTCAATGCTGCTGAGACACGTTTTTCATCGAATGGTTTGACAATGTAATCGGTAGCGCCCAACTTGATGGCTTGCAACAATGATTCTTTTTGATCAATAGCTGTAATCATGATCACTTTTGCATTAGGATTGATTTCTTTTATTTTTTCTAGCGCTTCCAATCCATTCACTTGAGGCATAATAATGTCCATTAAAACAAGGTCTGGTTGCAATTTTTTGTAATTATCAATGGCTTCTTGGCCATTATTGCATTCAGCAATAATAGTCATAATATTGTCTTTTTCAATAATATCTCGAAGCATTAAACGGATAATTGGTGCATCATCAACTAACATCACTTTGATACTCATATTGGCTCCTCCTCATTGCTTAATATAGGCATAATAAGCATTTCACATAGTGTATTGATATCACTGACTATAAAACTGCTTTCTAATGTAAGAATAGTATTATTTTGGGATGCACTAGTGTCCGGTTAAATTAAAATAAAAGCATCTGATTAGGATGATGTTTA
>CAYZSU010000046.1:0-16600 GCA_964480565.1 uncultured Myxococcales bacterium
TGAGGATTGCGGGTGCAGCGGGAAACACCGAAGATGGGCGTTTTTCAACAACCCCCTAATGCATAAAGACCTTCTACTAACAATCCACTGACCATCTTATCACTAAAAATAGAGGAGTCCCCACTATTGATTGCATCTACACCGCCAAAAACATCTACAAGTGCTTCAGGACTACAATTCAGATTAGTCCAATCGTTCTGTTGCAAGAGGGTAACAGGCTGAAATAATTGACAACCACCTGCATTCATTGGTGAACATACAGCTGACTGAGATGCTAAACAAAATCGATCGGGGCCAGGACTTACTGTTGATTGCCCTGATAGCGGCAACTGACCTGGCTGGCGAAGGCATAATTGACTCGTAGCTGTTGGTAGAGTTGGCAGTGCTGGGGCAGCACATTTTTGCATCATCATCATTGGTTTCATGAGGGAACATCCTTTCTATTTGCGCTATTTCACGCGGGTTATATGTTATTCACATGATGCGATATTTATTGAGTTAGCGACTCATATACATCCAATTCCGCTTGCATGCTATTTTGAGAATCACGTGGAAAACCTGTTATATCAATGCCATCCACTGGCATATTCCACAGCCGCTCTAATTTCAAACGCATGCTCAAGGCAATTGACTCACGATATGCCTGCATCCAATGTGGATAATCGCTCATGCTTAATAGGCTAGCTGCTTTTTTTCGAATCGCATGCGAATAGCGAAAGCCGTGAATATCGCCATCCGCTGTCAGCACATAGGTGACCCATTTGGCGAGCATGGTTTCCAATTTTTCAATGCCTGTAAAGGCAGGAATTGTTAAATCATCATCCAATAATATATTGTGAATTTTTGTTATCAAATAACTATCTGCAGCGGCAAAAATCTCTCGCGCGCGCATTTTCATATAATCAATTTCTGCACCACTCCATGATGTGCTGTTGCCTTCTGAAACAAAAAATTCTTTATCCGCAGCATCCTCCACAATGCGATCAAACTGAGCGGGATAATTTGCAAAACGTTTTTGCCATGCATCTGGATTTAACAATTCCAATACAGCGTCCAAACCGCCCGCATGTTCAATTTCTGCAAATAGCCATGCATTTTTAGCCGCAGTCATCTTTTCTTCATCAATATTGGAATAATCCGGAAACTCATCCAAGATGGACTTTAGCGCAAAGTCATGGCCTAAGATTTCAAAGGCACTTTCCCAGGCTGTGATAATAGAATATGTATAATAAGAAATATTCTCTGTGTTGACCAAAGCAGATGCATCATGACTTGGATCATCCTTTGTTTTCCTCACCAAATAGCGACCATACACATTCCTTGCCAAGTTATCTGTATGATGCATAATATCCTCTATACGCCGTGCTAAAATATGTTTGCCGGAATCAAATTCATTGCAATCCGCAAACATGGATGTCTGAAAATCCGAACAAAACGTAAGATCCTCCTGCCCATGCGATAATTCGCCATCCAAATATCCCCACTCAATGGCATAGCGATCATAGGCAAGTGCGGACGTATGTTCCTGCCCAATATAATGCCCTATCAATATGGATTCATGAAATATATCATATTCCATAATGGAACTTAATATGGGCCTAAAATCATCGGGCAACTTACCTGTCGTCAAATATATATTGAGAATATCGCTCATTTCATCGCGACTATATTCATTAATCGTACTACCGGCAAAATTATGACGCAGGCCCAATGTATGGCCCACTTCATGCGCAATCACACCGCGCATCCAATCCACTGCTATTTTTTGACGCTCAGACTGCATATCCTTTTCAAGAATGGATTGCTTTAAACTCTCTATACCATGCGTATAATCGCGTATATCCATATGACATTTATGATTCATATGCATATTCATCGAATGGCTTGTCTCGCTAGCATGCTTTTCGACATCTTGTTCCATTGCATTATATTTATAAGAACCTGGCTCTGCCATGGAACTGGATATATATATCTGCGCATGATTGATCTCACCCGTGCGCGGATCCATATTAAAATCCGCATAGGCATAACCCATCGAATGATTGGTATGATATTGAATGATATTATACTCATAATGCGGCGAAACTACACCCTCTGGCGCTAAATCCGCTTTTAACACTTCCCGACCAAATGCCTTATTCCAATACAGCACGCCTTCCATGGCTGCTTGCTGCAAATGCGCTGGCATGTCCCTGGAAATATAATAGGTAATGGGCTTGGAAATATCCCATTTCGAAATATATGTATAGGCATCCCCATAAACCGGTCGTGCCAGCGGGTTGTTTGTCAAATAACCCAATTTATCCAATCCCTTGAATTCTTTCTTGGCAAACGTTGGATTTTCTTTATATGGCTTCAAATAATATATCATTTCCACGGGATGATGTTCCTGCTCTACAATAATGCTTAGTTCTTGTATAATCATTACAGCATCTTTTGTATGCTGCACATCGCGAATATAGGCATGACTTGCAGGAAACACTGGATCACGATTCACGGATGGAATATCCTCATGATAAACATCTTGCGTAAAAATAAGAAATGACATGCCAGCATTAAAATCAAATGCAATTGTATCGGAATCATTGGATGTATTTTCCAATTGTGATGTTTGTGCAGTCATGTCCGTATGGCTTGCCTGCACCTCTTTTTGATCATCATTGCTTTTTTGCTCATGCAATGCATCGGATGCTATGATCGGCTGTGACTGTATGATTGGAAACTTGGTAATCAATGTATGCTGTGGCATTTCATTGCTAGGCTGCGCATAGCCCGTCACATCCAGCATAATCAAAAAATCTCCCTGTCGTTCAAATTGAACAATCATCGATTTCAATGCATAGGATGTAAAGCTTTCCAGAGCCTCCCCTTCACCTTTTTGATTGCGAAATGAACCCTGCAATAAAAATTCCTGGCCCAAGGCAGATGTATGCATACTCAGCAGCGTATTGCCATCAATATCCACCTTTTCAACCATAGTGGCATTTTTTCCGACAGATGCATTTACACCCTCATTTGCGGACTCACTCGATGAGCAGCTGCATGCAAGCAACATAACTGCTATTACCCAAACACCTATCATTCGATATACGATCATACCTATCCCCTTATCATGTTATATATAATAGTCGACAAGGGATTATCAGCAATGCTCAGCAAAAGTTGTGTAGTTTTTTCGATTTTTTTGATTTTTTATAATTTGAACCGGATCAGCCTGATATCATTTAACATATGCACCATACCGACTAGATAGCCATTATAGGAATGGCATTACTCGTTAAACCGTGAATCAAGCAACCTTTTTTCGTGCTTGCCATAAATCATACTCCGCCTGCAGCCGCACCCACATATCAGCTGTTGTCCCTAATACACGTTCAAGGATAATCGCAAAGGCAGGAGAAATACCCCGTTTACCATTGATAATTTCATTAATCTTTCTAGGCGAACATCCGCATAAGCGCGCCAATGACGACTGATTAAGGCTCATCTCCGCCATATAAACGGTTTCAAGAACTTTTCCAGGATGTAATGGTATTGGGTTTTTAATCATAATATACTCCTACTTATTTTCACAATGATGGTTAACCTCTATGATAATTCTCTATTTTTACTTCCGAAAATTCACCATTTTTAAATTTGAATGTAATTGCCCATGGCAATTTAATTGTTACACTCCAATACTCGCTTCGATTACCTTTTAATTTATGCAGTCGAATTGTTGGAGGTTCACCCTTTATTTTTAAATCCATCAACTCCCCTGTTGAATGCATAATAGCCAACAATGCCTTTGCCCGAATCCACAGCTCCTTGGGCAATGATTTGGAACAATTACCTTCCCATATGTCCCTTGCTACTTTCCCACTGAAATTAACTATCATTTAGCTACCTTTTTTCATTCAACAACTATTACAGTATACCATTATCTGTAATAATGTCAATAATCTTATCCACTTAACTCTTGCGTTTGTGAATTCCAATAAACAGCCAGTGACAATCATTGCATATGAAATAACCCGACATTTGAAATGCATTCATTCTAACTTTCGCTAAGTTTCAACGGGATTTCCACTTGACCTATATCAGCTCTCTGTATATGACTCTGCTTTAAAAATGTTATTTCTTAATGAAGGGATCGTCATGCCAATCGCATCCATACTCACCAAGCGTAATATCATTAGTTTTTCTATATCAGCGAGCATATTATTGCTCGCTTTTTTGTTTAATGACACATTAGTCGCCAAGGCAACCAAGTACACGGACAATGCGGTGTCCTGGGCAACACTCATTCCACCACTCCTATCCATTTTTCTGGCATTGGTGACAAGGCGCATCTTGCCATCATTATTTTTCGGCATGCTATCGGGCGTAATTCTCATTCATGGCATCAATCCAATTACAGTCATTAAAGAAACAAGCACTAATTATTTATGGGGGAACTTTTCCAACCAATTCAGCATTTTAATCGTATTATTCGTCTTTGCGTTGATCGGTATGGTCAGCATTATCAACCGAGGCGGCGGCACATTGGGTGTGGTCAATCTATTTTCCAAAGCAGTGCGCGGTGCCAGATCCGCTGGCCTTGCCACTATGGCCATGGGATTTTCCATTTTCTTTGATGATTATGCCAATACCATTGTAGTAGGATCCACCATGCGCTCACTAACCGATAAAATGCGCATCAGCCGTGAAAAATTAGCATATATTGTGGACTCCACAACTGCACCCATTGCGGGATTAGCGCTCATTTCCACATGGATCGGCTTTGAAGTAGAGCAACTTCGCCACGTAACCGAAAATTTAAAATTATCCATGAGCGGCTATGAATTATTTTTACATATGCTGCCATATCGCTATTACTGTATTTTCACATTAGTGCTCGTATTTTTCATCACATTTTTACGCCGTGATTTTGGCCCAATGCTTAAAGCAGAGCGTCGTGCCAGATTCATGGGACTACTTACAAACCCAGACAGCGATGAAGTCACGTCACAGGAATTCACTGAAAATCACGTAAAACCGAACATTCCACACAGATGGTACAATGCAGTTATTCCAGTAACTAGCGTGGTACTTTCCTGTTTAATCGGCTTAGTGCTCGTTGGCACACAGTCGCCCAATATGGTAGGAAAAGTATTCTGTATCACTTCCTGGGATAGTTGGTATACATGCTTTACCGGCGTTGGGTTGGTAGACAATGGCATCCCTATGATTTTGGCAGGATCAGCAATTGCAGGATCCATCATTGCGGCCCTACTCATGTTGGCGCAAGGTATTTTAACGATTAAAGATATTGCCAAGGCATGGTTTCATGGGTGGAGAATTATTTTTGTGATTGCGGCATTACTAATATTTACCTGGGCGCTCAGACAAGTATGCGATGAACTGGGCACTGCCTATTTTATCCTAGCGGCTGCCAGCGACTTAATCGGTACTTTTTGGCTACCACTTACGATATTTATCATCTCATCCATGATCGCATTTGCGACAGGCACGAGCTGGGGTACAATGGGCATACTCTTTCCGATTTTTGCGCCTGTGGCAGGCATTACTGGCGATATCAGTATTTTAGTGATCAGCATGAGTGCCATTTTAGACGGCGCTATTTTTGGGGATCATTGCTCACCCATTTCAGATACCACAGTATTGTCATCCATTTCATCGAGCTGTGGATTGATGGATCATGTGCGCACACAAATGCCATACGCACTGACCATTGCAGTTGTCGCAGCCATTGCAGGTTATATCCCGGCAGCCCTCGGCCTACCTGTACTATCTACCTATGCGCTGGGACTGGGCATTATCATTGCGATTATGTTTACAATTGCCAAGCGCATCAATCCACCTGGATTCACCTATCAACCACCAGAAGACCTCGCCCATTTAGCAGATGGGGAGTAATTTATGCTATTGCATAACAACTGGATACACATTCTTATTCCAATATTTCTTTTCATAATGATTGGATGTAAAAATTCCACCCTCCATACCCGTGCCTGGCATGACCAAATATCACCTCATCAATGTCATAAAAAATATATTTTAATTATGATTAAAATATAGTAGAATATACTCTCAAATTTTAATTATGATTAAAACATATATAAAACGCGACCATTACTTACGCCGAATCACGCCCTATATCGGCAAGGATATCATTAAAGTCCTTGTCGGCCAACGACGTGTCGGTAAAAGTTATATTCTCTACCATATTATGGATATCATCAAGCAGCAGGATTCTGATGCAATGATCATCTATATCAACAAAGAACAGCATGAATTTGACTATATTACAGACAATCGCTCACTATTAGAGCACATCAATGGATATTCACCGAAAAAAGACAAAAAAATGCATATATTCATCGATGAAGTACAGGATATCCATCAATTCGAAAAAGCACTCCGCAGCTTAAATGCGTCTGGCAACTATGATATTTATTGCACAGGTAGCAATGCGATGATGCTATCCAGCGATCTTTCTACTTACTTAAGCGGTCGATATATTGAAATACCCATTCACAGCTTATCGTATCAGGAATTTTTGCAATTTCATTCATATCAGGATTCGGACGATTCGCTGCTCGCCTATATTAAATACGGCGGGCTTCCATATTTAATTCACCTAACACTGGATGATGATATTGCTTATGACTATATCAAAAATGTTGAAAATACGATTTTGTTCAATGATGTCGTTAAGCGATTTAGCATTCGAAATATAGCTTTTCTCGAGCGGCTCGTTGAATATATGGCAAATAATGTTGGCAGTATTGTATCTGCCAATAAAATTAGCACATTTTTGAAGTCGCAGCACATCAATATATCACCCAATATCGTACTTAATTATCTATCCCATTTATCCGCATCCTTTCTTATTCACCAAGCAAAACGTCAGGATATAAACGGAAAAAAAATATTTGAAGTTAATGAAAAATATTATTTTGAAGACTTGGGGCTACGCCACTCTATTCGGCGATACCAGTCAATGGATATTAATAAAGTACTGGAAAACCTTGTATACAATCATTTAAAGATCCATGGTTATCACATTCACATTGGCCAACTTGGATCAAAGGAAATTGATTTTGTGGCAAAGCGGCATGATGAGCAAATATATATACAAGTAGCGTACATGATCACGGATGACAATCATGCTAGGGAGTTTGGCAATTTATTGCATATCAATGACAATTACCCCAAAATGGTTATATCCATGAACAATATGCTCAGCACATCCACATATCAGGGTATTTCACATATTCATATTCGAGATTTTTTAATGTCAGAGCTATGATACATATTCAGGGTATATGCACGTGCATTCGCATATACCCTGACATTGCATATACAATTCTATCCCTATGGCATGCAGAAGGAGTATTCCCTGCCATCCACAACAATGCCTGTATCTTCACCTTCCACACATTGCATTTGATTGGCAGCCACAATATCTGCAATATCATCATCAGACAGATCTTCTGATTGCATATCATGTGAAACCAACTCATCAACCCATTCATCATCGCTGCTCTTTTGCATGCTTCGATTGACATGTGATGCTGAAATAGAATTGATACGAATGAGCGAGTAATCCTGATTTGCTACAGTAGCCGTAAAATTTAATCCTACCCCAAGATCATAATAATCCATTTCTTTATGCAAAATCACCCCCACACTCTTTCCCTCTATATGACTATCTTCCAGCTCAGAAAGGTCAATCACATATTCCCCGCTATTCTCAGTAACTAGATACGATTTATACTGTTGTTTGCTATCCTGATTATACCATTGTAACTTTACACGCAATGATGCAAAACGATCATCATCAATCGCATCGTCTGGATTCCATGTGACTCGCAATTCACTGTCATTGATTACCGTATCATATTCTGGCTCGATCATTTCAATGAGCTGAAGGCTTGGAACCTCAACAATACGCTCATTATGATCCCTATCCATATAATTAATCAAATAGGCATTACCTTGTGTAGGCCGATTTATAGTTGTTACATATGTCCCTTCATCATCACCAAATAGAAAATTATTGGGTTCATACATCGTGCGCCATTCAATACTGTCCTGATCTGCATTTATACCTGCCTGCAGCACTTCTCCTTCATTAAAATCAATGAGCACATCACTGGCCTGTGTTCGTGCCCGAACTGTAATTCTTGATATTTGCTCCGACTCATAGATTTTTGCCTTAAAATTAATATCATTGAACTCTGTTGTTTTTAGCTCTGTGCTATGCACGCTTTGGCAGGCTGCTAGCCCCAAGCACATCATCCACATCACTGCTATTAACTGCTTTGCCCATGTCATGTTCATCTGTTTACTCATTATTGCCTCCTGTTTATCTTTCTGTATTCGATTTCATTTCCCGATATATCCGGCTCTATCCTATCTACTACTACCTTTACACGACCTTTGAGTCGGATAACACACTTTTTATTTCTTGGCTACAATGTGAGCAAACAGGGAACAAGAGCTAGAGATATCGCAATATTCTTTTTCAATCGCATATATATATGATATGATTTTGGCTATCCTGAGGCTTTAAATGCGTAAAAAAAACAATTCCGCACAGCGATTAATCATTATTCGTGAGAAACTGGGCTATTCTCAGCGGCAAATGGCAGAAGAATTTGGCGTAGCCCACGGTGCAATCGGTTTATGGGAGTCTAAGAAACGAAAAATCCCTGGGCCAGTACTTAAATTGATCTCACTTTATGAAAATGAACTTGGCATTGCGTCACCTGCACAAAAAGCATCCTACCTAAGTAAACTCGATCATAGTTGGCTTGCCCGAACAACGAAAATAACAAATTTGGCTATAAAAAACATGGGCTCACTCATCTTAAATACCATCAAAACCATGTGTAGCAATGATTCACACAGCAATGCCATTCGCCATAGCACAAAAGATGCCATTGCAAAGCAAATTATCGATACATGCGGCACCTTAAAGGGCTTGCCGCAAAAATTAGGGCAAATCCTAAGCTATATGGATTTAAATTGCACAGATGATATCCGCCTACAATATGAAAAACTCCAATATATGAGCCCTCCCATGCCAGCATCGCGCATTGTTACAATCGTTTTAGAAGAGCTCGGCAATACACCCAATGGACTATTCCTATCATGGGATGAAACACCCATTGCATCAGCGAGCATCGGCCAAGTTCATCGTGCTATAACCAAAACAGAGCATCCCATTGTGCTAAAAGTGCAGTACCCAGGCATTGAAAAGGCCATTCAATCTGATCTAAAAAATCTTACAATATTGGGAAATCTCATATCATTGATCATTGCCAACACATATACCAATGACTTAATCGATGAAATTAGCATGCATTTACTTTTCGAATGTGATTACAGGAGGGAAGCAGCTCATCAAATGGCAGCTTATCATGCATATCAAGATCATCCCAATATCATCATCCCTAAAATTCATGCGGATTTATCCAGTAAATCTATACTCACATCCGACTATATCGAGGGCCAATCATATCGTGCATTTAAGAAACATGCCTCGCAAAGCGATATAAATGCAGCTGCAAAAACCATCTGCGAATTTGCATCTCACTCCATTATGCAGCGCCATGAATTTATTGCAGATCCCCATCCAGGTAATTATGTATTTGTTGGAAAAGGCCAAGTGGCTTTTTTGGACTTTGGTTGTGTCAAATCCATGTCCGACGAATTTCATCATCACTGGATGACATTCATTCATGCTATATTTACGAACAATAAAACCTTAGTCAATGATACAGCTATTGCCATGGGTATTATCGATCGAACAAAAGCATTTGATTTTGACATGTTTTATGCGCTGATGCGGCATTGGTATCAGCCACTTTATTCAAAAAAGGCATTCACATTTACCACTGAATTTGTCACATCAAACTGGGAGAACATGGCAACATTCTTTACAGCCAATACGCATATTCAATGTCCAAAAGAACTGCTCACCATCAATCAATTACAATGGGGGCTATATGCTATACTGGCTGATTTGAATGCAACTGCAACATGGTCAAACATTGTTTATCCTTTTTTGAAGTAGACACGCCCTAGGGGATGTCTACATAAGAGCCGTCAGTAGGATGTCATCGTTTAACTCAACCCACACGATCGCTATAATAAAAGGCATTATATGGATCCTATGATCAAGTCATAGGATAACAGGCATTGAGTAGTGTCCGGTGCACGAATGGGATTTATCATCCATCACCGCAAAGCCAGTCCTGTAGTGGAATACCGCGTATACAATCATCATAAAAATGACTATTTTTCGTAATAACGGTTAATGATGCATGGCTTGATGCATGCTTTTTAAACCATGCAAACTCATTTGCAGTGACACGGGATTGATATTTAACCTCAATATAATGCATGTTCGCATTCATATGTACAATGAAATCAATTTCTTTTTTACCCTGCCAATAGCTGATCAGATAATCCGGATACCTGCGATGCAATTCTTGGCAAACAATAACTTCAGCAAGCTTCCCATATGTATCCGATGACATATTGTGTAATATAGACGCATCTGGCCATATGCCATTGGCATGAAATAAATGGAATAAAAGTGGATCAATGGGATAGTATTTGCCATTTTTTCTTGGCGAAATAGTACCTGTTTGAAAATCCGCCCACATAATGTGATTCACAGCAAATGAATCCATGAGTAATTCCATATACTGCCTTGCTGTATCATTCGACACAATCCCCATTTCTCTCGCAAGCGAATTTTGCGAAAAACCAGTATGCGTACGCTGAGCAATCGCATGCACCATATGTTTAAGTAAGCGATTCGATTTTCCCTTTTTCAAAAACTCACCTTGCAACCAACTCCAATACATATCGCCGACATAGTTTGGCACAATTCCCAATCGCAAATATTCATTGATGGCCCATGGAAAACCGCCGATCATAAAATAATCTTCCAAAGAAATCACATGCTGCAATTGGCGATAAGATGCAGGATTTAATGTAAAATCAACCTGTGAATGACGACCACGCCGACCTGGAAATAACTCACCGCTATGTTTTAATGATATCATCGATGATCCCGTATAAAGCAGCACCGTCGTCTGTAAATACCCATGATCGGCTAGCGTTTTTATGGCCCGATGCCAATCCGGAATACTTGTTACCTCATCGATTAATATGCCAATTTGATTATCTTTCCACTGATTGCAAAAATCAGCTAAACCTGACTTTAACTCCTGCCATGTCTCAATTTCATCCCCATTTACATATAATAAGCAATTGCTATCGATTGTTTTCAGGCATTTCTTCGCAAATAATTTAAGCAATGTACTTTTTCCGACCTGCCTTGGGCCCAATAGTGAAAAAATGCCTGGTTTTACAGGAATTTCTTGTAAAACAGCATCTAAATGGGGTAAACGAGTCGCACTTTTATGCAATTCACAGAGTTTAGAGTCATTTTCATGCCAATTGGCATGATGCAGCCATGGTTGATAGAACATATGTGAAGTATAACTGATTTTATATTTAATAACAATTAAAAACTATATCTATCAAATATAGTTTTTAACATCTGATAGATATTAAATTTAACACTTACTAGGTACAATAAACCCAATAATTCATGACATTCAGTGCCAGGATATAGAATATCCCAGGCAAAGCAAACCCACAACATATTGAAATATAGTTTGTTTTCTGATGCCTGGCACTGCTTATTGAAATTATTTCAATTTTATAGGCTGTGTAAAATCCATATCCGACGAACTTCATAATCACTGGATGACATTTATACATGCTGTGCTCACGGACAATAAAATCTTGGTCAATGATGCAGCCATTGCCATGGGTATTATCGATCGAACAAAAGCATTTGATTTTGATACGTTTTATGCGCTGATGCGGCATTGGTATCAGCCATTTTATTCAAAAAAGACATTCACATTTACCACTGAATTTGTCACATCAAATTGGGATCACATGGCAAAACTATTTACCAAAAATACGCATGTTCCGTACCCAAAAGAATTGCTTTATATCAATCAATTACAGTGGGGACTTTATGCAATACTGGCAGATCTTATTGAGGATCAACTCAACCTTCAAGTAACCATGCAATTCAATCACCACCATACATTTATGCACAGTACCGACCTAGCCAATTGTCAGAGTATTATGGATATTGGCACAGGTAATGACACATTTATATCCACCCTAGCAAAAGAATATCCTCATATGACATTTATCGGTGTGGATGAAAAGGCAGACATGATCGATCGTGCCAGGCAAAATGATTTGTCCAATATCACTTATATGGCAGGTGATATCAATCAACCCAAAAAGATAGTCTCCATTAATCAGGTAGATGGCGTGTTAATGCGCTATATTGGGGCTGTTGAAAAACGCCCATCTTCGGCGTTGTCCAGCAAATCCAAATCGGTTACATACTCTTATGTATGCGCCCTCATTGAATTTGCTGTCTGCCTTGAATCTGAACATTTTTGAACAACCCCCAAAATTGCTATTTTTCAACAGTCCCATATTTTACTGCACCTTACGGATACAGCTGATGTCATGGGCAATCTTTTTGAAGCAATTAAACCAGGCGCACGCATATGGATTATTGATTTGGATATGGAGCATTATACATGTCAGCCGCCACACCCAGCATTTGATTTAATCAAAAGATTAATACGCCAGTTCTGCAATACCCATGGCAGGAACTTTAATATTGGCCGCCAGTTAATTTCTATATTAAAAAATGCCGGTTTTACATCAATTACTCAGGACATTGAACCGCTCAATACGGATACAGTAAAAATGCCCTTATTGCAGAAATTTATCATGCAGGAAGTAGATGCATATCAAGCCGCATTACAATACCCACTAAGCAATGATGAAATGGCTATGATTGCTAATTTTATCGGGGATTTACCACATTCCAAAACATTCTTAAATTATGGCGTAACCATGATATCCGCGCTTAAACCCCATGCCCGTTTGGATTTATAGACTCCTAATGGTACATGGTACATAGTGGGACTATTAAAAAACTGCAAGACCCAAACAGCATTGATACATAAGTAACTCCCCTCATCTAAATATTTTCCCAAAACCCCCTTAATCTGCCTCTTGCATTCAATCTAACTCTCTGACATTTATATTGATATTCTATAGCAAGAGTTGGGAGTAGTCATGACAAAAAAATCATATGAAATTATTATTTTACTGGGCTGTGTATGGGGCATTTGCGAGGCCACTCTAGGAAGTGTACTGCATATCATCCATTTCCCCTATAAAGGCTTGATCCTATCATCCATTGGTATGGCCATATTGGGTATGACCACCAAATACGGTATTTCGACACATCGATTAGTGGCAATTAGCATGATCGCCGCATCATTTAAATTCATCGACTGTATTGCATTATCCATACCGATTAGCCATCCAAGTATTTTTCGTCCAATAATTGCGATTATGGGCCTTGGCTTTAGCGCACAACTCGTAGGACTGTTGAAAAATAACAATTTTTGGACAACACAGAAAATGGGCGTTTTTAAACACCCTCAGATAGCAAGGTAATTACATGCTCTATATACTATGCGATGATATCAATATTGGCAAAAGCAGCTACTTAATGGATTTTGCGCAACGCTTAATTCAGCAAGGCTATTACATTGGCGGCTGGATTACCCCCCCAGCATTTGAAGACGATAAAAAAATCGGCCATGATTTTGTTGCCATTGATAATAATACACTATCACCTGCAGTCCCATTTACTCGACCCCATGCCTTTGAGAACTCCGTATTTATATTAAATAGATATTTTAACATGGATGCATTTAATGAAAATACCGACCCTAACCGCAATTATGATTTATTTATCATGGATGAAATTGGTCCGTTAGAGCTGAAATCTCAGCAAGGATTTTCAACATCCTTTCACACAGCAATCACAAATCAACCCAATGCGCTCATCGTATTGCGTCGCAGCCTGAAAAAACATATCCCTAATATTAATGCACAGGACACACCGGTTATTTTTGAACTTTGCGATGCACAAGACATTGAAAGCCTCATTCAACGTACCCAAATACAAACGACTATTTCTGCCAATGCGCATAAATCCGGCTAGCAGCAAGCTCACAGGTTGCAATGTCTGGCACAAGCGCCCATCGTATATATCCCTTGCCTGGATTTCCATGTGATGTATCCGCAGCCACCCACGATCCAGGAGTTGTGACTACCGCAATATTTTTATTTAATAGTTGCGTTGCACAATCGACATCACTCATTTGATCTGACACTTTCTGCCAAATATATAGCGTCGCCTCTGGCTGACAATTATCAAATCCGCTACTTGAAAGCACGTGCATCATGATATCTCGTTTTTTTCGATATAATTGCCGCAATTGCTGAACATGAGATTCATCGGACAATGCTGCAATAGCCGCGTCCTGAACAAATGACGGCGTTCCTGAGTCAATATTGGTTTTTAATTTTTTAAATGCAGAAATAATATGACTATCTCCCGCCACCCAACCAATACGATACCCTGTCATACAGCTACGTTTGGACAGAGAATAAAAGGCAATGACATTGTCTGTGGTAAATTCCAAAATCGATCGCGGCGGTTGGCCATAATAGTTTTCAATATATGCCTCATCTGACGCAATGACAATATTGTATTTTTTTGCAAATTCAATGAGCTCATTATAAAAATCATCCGTTGCACATACGCCCGTGGGGTTATTGGGATAGTTCACCCAAATCAATTTGGCTTTATGGCATATGTCTTCAGGAATCGCATTTAAATCCGGCATAAAATTATTTTCAGGCAATAAATTCATATAATACACATGGCCTTCGGCAAACAATGTTCCACGCTCATACGGCGGATATCCAGGATTTGGCACCAGCACAATATCCCCTGGATTAATCAGGCATTCTGGAAAATGAAACACCGCTTCCTTTGAGCCAATCGTCGCTGCAATCTGCTCATTTACATCCACAGAAATGGAAAATCGTGATAACATCCAATCCGCAATAGCCTCACGATAGCGCAATGAGCCAATATAACTGGGGTAACCGCCACAGGCATGTGCATCCACGCCTTTTTTTATGGCATTGCGAATAATTTCTGGCGTTGGCTCAGTGGGATCTCCTACACCAAAATCAATGGGAGCAATACCGCTATCACGCAATTTTTGAACTTTAGCCTCTACGTCCGCAAATGCATAGCTATCAAGCGATTGTAAGCGATTGGATAATATCATAATTATTTCTCCATAAAAAAACAGTTCACACTTGACATGTGAACGGACGTTTACGTATTTTATTTATTACAACAACCGATCATCCGTTGACAAGATTTCTTAACGAAAAATGTAAGCAATCATTACAATGGATGACCGGGTAGTTAGAAATGGTCGATATCATAGCCCTACCAGATGTACAAGGGGGTTGTTAAAAGCCCCGAGGGAGGAAAGCCTGACACGGGCAATCCAATTAGCCAAGGAGTATTCTGCATGAGCAAACCCATTGAAACACATAAAATCGATGCACTTCGACGATTTTATCGCAGCAATCAGCGCATGCCCAGTTATGCAGAAATGACACGCATTTTGGGATATCAATCCAAAAATGCCTCATTTCGTTTTGCCAAGCGACTTGTCACTGAAGGCTATGTCAAAAAAGACACGGCCGGCAAACTCATCCCCAATAGCGATCGATTTGGCATTCCTTTATTGGGTTATGTGCAAGCAGGTTTTCCATCCCCAGCAGAGGATTGTTTGCTCGATACATTATCCATTGATAGTTTTTTAATTGAAAAACCAGAAGCCTCTTTTTTACTCAAAGTATCCGGTGATTCCATGATTAATGCAGGTATTTTAGAGGATGACTTGGTCATCATTGAACGCGGCGCAAGTGCTAAACACGGCGATATCGTACTTGCATGTGTGGACAATGAATGGACATTAAAATATATGGAAAAACGGGATAATCGTATTGTACTTGTACCTGCCAATGCCAATTATCCACTGATTTATCCAAAAATCGACCTTCAAATTGCAGGCGTATTACGCGGTGTAGTTCGACGGTACTAAAACTCAGAGCAAGTAATTTATATTTGAAATGAATTGCCTACAAAATGCCCTCCAACAGAAGTCCAAACAATCTGAATATTTTCAAATAACCCTTAGGGTTTTTTATTTTTAGAGCAGTTCCATTAGGAATGTGCATAGAACTGACTTAGGATTAGTAATCCGTGCCAGGCATGGAATACGTACACCCCTTTCCATGCCTGGCACTGGAAGTTTGCAATCGGATCATTTCTTCATTTTTCGCGTTTGTTTGTCGATTTTTCTGTTTTTCAGATAATACACGACCATGTTCTGATGATAATTCATGCAAAATTACGTCACATATTCATCACTATCTCTTTTTCTTGATCATTTTTTGGAATCCAGACGAACAACTGCATACCTTACTACCTGAGGAACATGGAAATACTCTTATTTTGATAATCATAGGCTAAATTATTTGTCAGGTGGAATAGCCAAATCCGATATTTCATCGCATGTCACTGTTTTTTTGATACGATGAT
>CAYZSU010000047.1:0-16431 GCA_964480565.1 uncultured Myxococcales bacterium
TGCCTGGCACTGGATTTCATACGATAAGCTATATGTCGTCCGTGCCTGGCACCGAAACACATACTAACTATTACAATTTCAAACAAATACTAATGTAGAAATACGTGTCAATTGCATTCGATATTAACCAACGATATCCTGTGTAGATTGAAGCGACGCATCGATTATATCTATGGCAGCGATTAAGTCTGCATCCGTATGCCGATGCGCAATATAGGAATGATGATAGGGCTGCATGAACAATCCGCGACGAATGCATTCGGTAAAGAAATACTTTCGTCGTTTTTTATAAATCCCCTGGCTATCCTTAGAAAATGTAATATACGGCATGGGTGGAATACCGGATATGCATGCGCCAATCCCATAGCCAGATACGACTGTTTCCAGTTTTTTTAAGAAATCCACTCCACGCAACCAAATTGATTCACATACATTTTCCCGTTCTAAAATATCAATGGTTGTTAGTGCTGCAACCATTTCCAAACTATTTGGAAAAAAAGTCGATGAGATAAACACATTGCCCTCAGCAAGCACCTTCATGATTTCTTTTTTTCCACAAACAGCAGAAATGGGATAGCCATTGGCCATAGCCTTTCCAAATAATGCCATATCGGGAGTCACACCATAATAAGCACTCGCACCACCCAGGGAAACACGAAACCCTGTGCGAATTTCATCAAAAATAAGCACAATATTATTCTGACTAGCTAAATCCCGCACGCCTTGTAAATACCCTTCTTTGGGAGCGGATACAGGTGCAGCTAAGGGATGCCCTATGGGGGTAATGATGATCGCAGCAATATGACCCTTATGTTGATGCACTATTTTTTCCAATGCATCCAAATCATTATATGGAAACTCAAGGGTATATTCTGCCACAGACTCTGGAATACCACCATGAACTTCCGAGCACCAGTCATGCCACCCATGATAACCGCAGCGCAAGATTTTATCCTGACCAGTAAATCCCCTTGCAATACGAATGGCAGAAGAAGTCGCATCTGAGCCTGTTTTTACAAAAAAACTTTGTTCTGCACATGGAATATGTTCGCGCATTTTTTTAGCTAATTCATTTTGAATGGGTTGGCATAAATTAAAGCAAAATCCTTTTTTCATCTGTGCGCACACAGCCTCGTCCACCTCTTTTTCTCGATGTCCCAATATGATTGGCCCATAGGCACATAAGAAATCAATATACCGATTACCATCCACATCCCAGACATATCCTTTTTTACCCTTGGCTAAAAACAAGGGATATTCCCCAGGCACAAAATTATACGGTCGTCGAATACCAAGAACGCCACCAGGCACAAAGTCCAAGGCCTCTTCCCATAATTTTTCTGATTTTTTTAAATTTAATGGATTCACTTTTTCTCCCCCCAGAGATTATTTTTATGGATTACTTAAAAATGAATATTTCATAGAACTATTTTAAAAAAACAAAGGACCTAGTCTCAATTAAAATCACAGCAGATAGTTGTTTTATAAGTAGTCCATTAATAAGCAACTTACCTTTTTTCGTAGCGCGGACAATACTCAAGCACTATACCTTGTGCAAGTTTAAATTTATGAGCTGTTGAAAACCGCTCATCTTCGGTGTTTCCCTCAAATCGTCCATTTTAAAGGCAATTCCATTTAAGAAATGGGAATGCTCTCAATCAACTATTTTCACGTACAATTCCGACATGCCTTGCACTTGGTAATTAGATATGATTATAGTACCATCATTAATTACACGCACTTAAATGGAGTAAATTATGACAGATGCAATGAGCCTACAAGATATTTTGCATGATGCGCATGCGTATATTTATTTACTACAAACCGATCAAACAGAACGCTTGCGATTATGGGATATCACATCAGACTCCATTATAATGGATATTCCTCAACACACATCCATCAATGATACGATTACCGGATATATTCCCACACTTTCAGGCGATGGTATTTTTGAAGTACATGGCAAGATCACATCTGATTTACTGACAGACCAAATGGAAAATACAGTACGTGTCATTACGCCACCACATCAAATAAAAAAGGTTAATCGCCGAATTTTTCCACGTTATTGTTTTACCCCTCCCCTTGATGCAGAAATTGGATTAGCGAGTCAACCATGCCATCTCATTGGAAAAATTGTCAACTTAAGCGCTAGTGGATTACGCATAGAAACACCTGAGTCCTTGCACGCCAATCAAATGCATCATATTGCATTTGAAATTGATTATAATAACCACCTCCATACATTTGATATTAATTCGCGCATCGTCTATGAAATCCCTCTGAGCAATGGATTTGCTTATGGCATCAGTTTTGACACTCACTTAAAAGAACGTACATCCGTATACGATGAAGTCAATATCAACGATACAGATACCACCATTGGATTACTGGATATTGTAAATAAATTAATTATTACGCAACGAGTTACGAAGTAATAGAACGCCCACATATGATAGATATATAGAACTGTTGAAAATTACTCACATACATTAACCCAAAAATGTGTTTCCCCCCTTAAACACTGTTTTTTTCCTAGTTAAAACTGATTTCCTGAAATCCAGCATCCTTGACAAAGGCAGATTTCACTGATATTCTAGCTTAAATTTCACTATTTTTTAATATATTAGCGGATTTGACCATCCAAGGAGGAATCATGGTCGCTAAAGCAGGTGGTAAAAAATTAAAATTTGTAAAAATGCATGGGACAGGAAATGATATAATTCTTTTTGATTGTTTAAAGCAAACCATTTCCAATCCACCTCATACCGCTCGAAAATTATGCAACCGCCATACAGGTATTGGCGCAGATCAATTAATTTTACTTCTCAAATCACGAAAAGCAGACTTTGCAATGCGAATCTTCAATTCAGATGGTAGCGAAGCTGAAATGTGCGGCAATGGTATTCGATGTTTAGCCAACTACATTAAACATGCAAAAATATCTCAGAAAAAAGAATTTCAAATCGAAACATTAGCAGGCATTAGACCCGTTAAATTTATTGGTAAATCCGTAGAAGTCAATATGGGCGAACCCATCATGAAAGGAAAAGAAATTCCAGTTAATCTATCCGGTCGCGTGGTTAACCGTCCAATCAAAGTGGATTCCAAAGAATTTCGCATTACATGTATTTCCATGGGCAACCCACACTGTATTATTTTCAATGATGACTTGGATAATTTCGACATTGATCGCTTTGGCCCACAGATTGAAACAGCACCCACCTTTCCTAAAAAAACAAATGTAAGCTTTGTCAATGTGCTTAGTAAAAAAGAAATTCACATTCGCGTATGGGAGCGTGGATCGGGCGAAACCCTTAGCTGTGGTACCGCTGCATGCGCATCTGCAATTGCATCTGTTTTAAATAGCTATACTGATCGCAAAGTCACCGCTCATTTACCTGGTGGTAAAATCGACATTGACTGGCGAACAAAAGATAATCATGTATATATGAAAGGCCCTGCAGATATTGTTTACTTTGGTGAACTCTCTGTATAAATAAAATTTAAAAGCGCCCAATCACACATTTTTAAAAATGCCGATAGCAATAACTATCGGCATTTTTATTTGAATTATTCCATGCGTTGAGATAATGACATTAACTTAAGTATTAACAAATACATTGTTTAAAAAAATGAATAGTTATATCAAGGAGATATCATGCATATCCAAGGCGCAATGACCGCACTAATTACACCGTTTAATGAATATGGTATCGATGATAATGCATTAAAACACCTGATTCAATTTCAAATTCAAAATGGCATTGATGGTTTGATCATATGCGGCACAACGGGTGAAGCAAGTACATTAACAGCTATGGAACGCTATCATTTAATGAGATTAGCTATCATGATTGCCGATAAAAAAGTGCCCATCATTATTGGTACCGGTCATAATTGCACCTACACAACTATACAACTCACCGAACAAGCCAAGGATGTCGGCGCCGATGCAGCTCTTATTGTAACACCTTATTATAACAAACCCTCTCAAGCGGGTTTATATGCCCATTATAAAACAATCGCTCAAAAAGTAGATTTTCCAATAATATTATACAATGTTCCTTCCCGAACTGGAGTAAATTTAACCATCCAAACTGTAAAAGACTTAGCTGAAATTCCCAATATTATTGGAATAAAAGAAGCCAGTGGCGACTTAGATCAAATGCGTGATATTATTGATAATACAGCTGATGACTTCTTCGTTTTTTCTGGCGATGATGCAATGAACCACCTATGTTATTTGCATGGTGGCAATGGTTGTATTTCAGTTACTGGCAATATTTTACCTAAGGATATATCCAAAATGTGGGATGCCGCTGCTTTAGATGATGAAGAAGAAGTACTTGCCATCTCCAATAAATTAGAGGAATTAAATACAGCCATGTTTATGGATACAAATCCAGTACCTGTAAAAACAGCATTAGCGCTCATGAATTACTGCAAGCTGCACTTCCGACTGCCCCTAGTGTCTATGAATGACAAGCAAACAAACAATTTAAAAAATATTATTTCATCCTACAAACTCATTTAATATAGGATTTTTTTATGATATCAACCATTATCACAGGTGCAAGTGGCAAAATGGGACAAGCCATTATCAATGTCAGCCACACTATCCCCCAAATTACAATCACTGCAAAAGTGGATATAAACAGTTCGCTTGACGCAAGTATCAATGATGGGGATGTCATTATTGATTTTTCTACACCTGATGCCAGCATTGAATTTGCAAAAACAGCACAATTACATAAAAAACCTATTGTTATTGGTACAACGGGTTTTAGTAATTCCCAGATAAATCTATTAAAAGAAATGAGCATCAATACCGCACTTTTGTTATCGCCCAATATGAGTATTGGGGTAAATATAATGTTGCACCTCATTAAGGAAACAATGTCTCATACACCTGAACATTGGAACATTGACATTGCAGAAACACATCATATTCATAAAAAAGATACACCCAGCGGCACAGCAAAGAAAATGCTTCAAACAGTGATGAATACAATTGGCGATGATCAATACCCAGTGACGCATAACAATAAAATATCTGTAAAAAGAGATCCTTCTGATACGAGCATTCATGTCACTGCTCATAGAGACAGCGATGTTGTTGGTGAACATAATATTACATTTGCCAGCAATGATGAATGCATTTCAATTTCTCATAGCGCACATAATCGAAAAATATTTGCATCCGGGGCATTGCAAGCCGCATTATGGCTACACAATAGAATCCCTGGATTTTACACAATGAACGATGTATTATTTTCAAAATCCAAATGATAAAATCACATGCATATATTGGATTGGGTTCTAATCTTGGTACGCGGTATCAATTTATTTGCCAAGCAATTGCTCAAATTAAGAATACTCCGGGGATTATATCCTATGAGCAGTCGGCTATATATGAAAGTTCTGCACAATTACCCAGTGAGGAAGTGCTGAAAAACACCCATCACCCGTGTTTTCAAAAAGAACAACCTGACTATTTAAATGCAGTCCTGAAAATTGATTGTGAGCTCACTGCGACCCAACTATTTAAACATTTGCAAACAATTGAAATTAAACTGGGGCGCAATGCAATCCGTGAAAAAAATCAACCCCGCACTATTGATTTAGACCTATTATTTTTTAATGATAGCCAGATTAAAACAGATACACTTATACTACCACACCCAAAGCTACACACCCGTTGGTTTGTATTAAAACCCCTTTGCGACATAAACCCAACGATTGTACATCCAACGATATTAAAAACTGTACAAATGATCTTAGACGAATTAGATCATTACTGATACTCACTCATAAGTAAGGATATATATGACATCATTAATATTAACTGCATTACTCATATACATCGGATGGTCAGTATATAAAAAAATTACATCCATGCACATTTCTATAAAACAAAACAAGCCCAAAATAAGCTCTGGTGAAATGATTGCTTGCAAAGCGTGTGGCACCTATGTTTTGAAAGACGAAGCAATACAAAAACAACATTATTATTATTGCAGTAAAAGTTGTTCCCAACATAAATAGCAATTTTAAAGAATGGCTAACCACCTGAATATGGGTAAAATTATTGAAAAACACTCACCATTAACAAGCGAGGGATCATGTCCTTTATCAATGATAAAACCAAAGAAATTAACTGTAAAATCGTATATTTTGGACCAGCAAAATGTGGAAAATCAACCACACTTCGGTCCATTTACAAAGAAATTAAAAAAAACAATAAAGGGGATATGATCTCACTCAGCCAGGGAAATGATCGCACCCTATATTTTGACTTTGTCCCACTAAACATTGGTACATTAAACGAATATACCATTCGTTTACATCTATATACTGTTCCTGGGCAAATAGGCTATCATCAAAGCAGAGCCCTTATCTCCAAAGGAGTTGATGGCGTAGTATTTATTGCAGATTCTAGATTAGAAATGATGGAACAAAACTTGAAAAGCCTTACGGATTTAAAACAAATTTTAGAAGATAATGGACAAGCATGGAATGAATTACAAATTGCATATCAGTATAATAAGCGCGATTTAACAGATGCTATTCCTGCATCAGAACTCGATCATTTTATTAATAAAGAAAAAACACAATCATTTGAAACCATTGCAACAAAAAATAATGGTGTCTATGATGTGTTTAAATATATATCGACAACAATTTTAAAGGATTTAAAAGTATAGGCCTAGAAACCAACAAATCTATTTATATCAAGGAACTGCCCTTGGGATAAGCCCATCAATCAACCTAGATCGACCTTGTCCATATATTTAGGAATTTCCACATGCCATCCCAGCTTACTTTCAATATGCTCTTTCAATGCCTGAGATGACTCTTTTTCCCCATGCACCAAAAAAGTTGTTTTAGGTGGCTGTTCAAAACCTTCCAACCAGCGTATAATATCGCTATAATCCGCATGTGCAGATAGCGATTTTACATATTCAATCTCAGCATTTACAGTCACTGGCAATCCATGAATTTTAATATTTTTTGATCCATCAAGTATGGAACGTCCACGCGTTCCAGCAGCTTGAAAACCCGTTACAATTAACGTGGACTTTGGATCAGGCAAGTAGGCTTTTAGATGGTGTAAGATACGCCCTGCAGTCATCATACCAGAAGAAGATAAAATAATAGAGGGTTCTTCCAATGCATTTAATGCTTTCGATTCATTGGTATCATGCACTAAAACCAAACGCGATGGATGAAATGCAGTACTTGGATCAAAGTTTTTCACTTTATTAAAAAAATCATGTTCTGATTTAAATGATTCATAAATTGTTGTGGCATCAATTGCCAAAGGGCTGTTTAAATAAATAGGCACATCTGGCAGACGGCCCAGTTCTTCCAACTGTCGCAATACAAACAATACTTCCTGTGTTCGCCCTACAGCAAAAGAAGGAATAACTACCTTACCACCACGTCCAATCGTACGATTAATAATTTCCTCAAAACGATCCAATGTATCTTCTTGAGCATGCAACTTATTTCCATAAGTAGATTCTAAAACCAAGTAACTGACTGATTTTACTCGATCAGGATCCGTGCTAACAAGCGCATCATAGGAGCCTAAATCCCCTACAAACATTACATTATATTGGTGATATTTTTCTTTTACTGATATATTGATCACGCGCGCACCCAAAATATGCCCGGCAGGTCGAAGCATCACGCGCACTTCATCAGACAAGTGATGCCACTCACGATCAGGCAATGATTGAAAAGACGATAAGCAGGCAATCGCATCTGCATATGTATACAACGGCATAGGATTCGCATGTTTTGAGAATCCTTTATGAGCTGCAAATTTAGCATCCTCTTCCTGAATATATCCAGCATCTGGGAGGAGAATTTTACATAACTCTACGGTCGGGTCAGAGGCAAGAATTGGCCCTTGAAAACCATCTCGCACTAAAATTGGCACATACCCCGAATGATCAATATGAGCATGAGTGAGTAAAATAGCATCTAATTTTTCAGCATCAATAGGAAGCGGCTTCCAATTGCGCTCCCGAAGCTCTTTTAACCCCTGAAACAACCCACAATCAATCAACCATGAATTTGTTCCATGAATTAAATGAAATTTTGACCCTGTCACTGTTTCTGTCGCACCTAAAAATTGTAGTCTCACGTGATTTTGTCCTCTCAGAAAAATAAATAGCCATGCATAGCATCACTATTTCCAACTATAATTGTAACGTATTTACCTTTAAAATACCAATAAATTAAAAAATACCCAATGCTCGTCATGCATTCCCTGCAAATAAAAACAACAAATAACTATCCATTTATAAATAAAGTCTTTTTTCCAAAACTAAACTCGTATATAATTACATATATTAACCATGCCATTAACACAGAATCATACATTATATCATATATGGGTATCACTCAGCATACTGCTTATTGCTAGCATGATAGCTTGCAGTAGCGATAATGGCAGCCATACACAACCTGTCACTATTGAACATGTCATTGTCCAAAAGAAATTACAGGCTATCCGTGCATCAGCAACAGTGACACCATCTGTTGACTTTGCATTAGAAACTAGCAATGACATTCGCATTGAAGAAATTCTTATTCAAAACAATGATAGAGTATCGATTGGCGACGCACTATTTCGAGTAACAGAGCTGAACACAGCTGAAACCATTGCGACACTGCAAAAAGAATTAAAAATGCAGCGCAATAGCCTAGAAAAATATACATACATCTATCACAATAAGGATCGTCTATTGGATGAAGAATTTATCAATCAAGAACTCTATGATAGTCTAGAGAAAAAAATGATTGATGATGAAGAGAAAATCACTCAATTAAATCAACGAATAAAAAACATTGAAAGCCAATTGGATAGCACTATTATTTATGCACCAAAGTCAGGTCGCATCATGGACATTACACATAATGTATTGGATACAATAAAAAAAAATACCATCATAGGACGTATCATTCAAATGAATCCACTTCACATCCACTTTCAGCTAGAGTCCTATGAGGCAAAATCCATTGAAATGAATATGCCCATCAATGTACGAATTTTGGATTTACCGGATGAAATTAGTCTTGGACATATTGACTTTATTGGAAATGCATTAAACCATAATCAACGATTTCATGTTATTGCTCGAATTAATAACCCTCATAAATCTATCAAATCCGGCATGAAGGCAAAGGTGGAATTTACGGGAAAACATGCGCAACGTATTTTTCTAATCTCCAAAGATGCATTATTAAAAGAAAATCGCCGTTTCTATGTATTTACCGTAAAAAATGGAATTGCCCATAAAGTACGAATTATACCACAGCGTACTCGTGGTGCATTTATTGAAATTGCCAAGGGATTAAATGAAAATGATATTGTCGTTAAAAAAGGCCATGAACAGCTCACCCAAGGCAGCATGGTTGACATTTGGAGCGATTAACATTTAGATATTATCATGAAACAATATTTTATCACTGTGGTTTTATTCATACTTTTCTTTTCACCTATACCTGTTTTTGCCAAAACAACTGAATGGAATCTGCTTGATTCTGGATTTCAGTACACAACAATTACTGCTGATCAAACAATTATTCACGCATTTAAAGTTAACCCACATAATTATCAATTTCGTATTATTCGCGCAAATGATGAAGTTTTTGGTACTACAGCCGCATCCATTGCCAAACAACATCAGGCACTCCTAGTTATCAATGGCGGATTTTTCAATACAGATCATAAATCTATTGGGCTCATTGTAAATCAAGGCAAACAATTAACGCCTATCCATCGCACCAGCTGGTGGAGCATCTTCCAAGTACAAAAAAATATCCCTACAATCATCCCCCCTGATGAATTTAAACTAAATGCAAATATTGACATGGCACTTCAAGTGGGACCACGCATATTAATTCATGGCCATATTCCAACATTAAAAAATCGAAATAAATCGCGCTCTGTCATTGGCATTACAAAAGATGGACAAATTCTACTCATATTGACCAGACAAAAAGGAATTTCATTAACTGAACTTGCCAAGCGAATCAAAGTTCCCTTATCAAAGGGTGGGCTAAATTGTGAGAATGCAATGGCACTTGATGGCGGACATTCATCACAACTTTATGCACATATTAATGGCTTTATATTTAATGAACAAAATATTTCTAATATTACCAATGGTATTGCCATATTTAAACGCCCGCATTTGAAAAAATAATTTTATTTTTTAACCATAGACTGATAGCCTAAACCCATAAAATAAAAAACACCTAAAACAACGACAATCACCGATCCTGTTGGCAATGCAGGGCCATAACTGATATATACACCCAACAGTGTGGATAGCAATGTCACTCCAATGGCAATAATAATGGTTCGAAATACTGTATAGCTATATAATCCCGCAGTTGCAGCAGGAAGTGTCAGCAATGCAAGCACCAATACAATACCCACCATGGACATCAAAATAACAACAGTCAATGCCACGATCATTAAAAGCAAAATATAATAGATATTCACGCGCAAGCCACGAACAAATGCAAATTCTGAATCAAAGCAAATACCCACAAAGTAACGATAATACAATGTACATATAATAATAATCGCAATATCGGATACTAGCATGACAATTAAATCTAACTCAGAAATCATAAGTATATTACCGAATAAATAATACATTAAATCATTATTATACCCAGGTGTTTTGGCAATAAATAAAAGCCCCACGGACATACCAATGGCCCAAATTGCACCGATGATCGTATCTTCACGCTCTTTGGCATAAATACTCACACTACCGATAACTATGGCAGCAATGAGTGCGGATAGAATAGCTCCCATATATGGTGATATCACCGCAATCCCATGGACGGCCATTAAATATTTACTAATTCCAAGTCCAGCTAAGACACTGTGTGCAATCGCACCCGCGATATAGCTAATTCGTCGAATCACGACAAATGTCCCGACAATCCCTGTATTGATACTAATTAACAGGCTCGCCAACAGCGTATTTTGCAAAAATGTGTACTGTGATAATGCATTAAAAAAATCCATTCATTGCTCTTTTCTGGGACTGCCCTCAAAACGCCCATCTTCGGCGTTGTCCAGCAAACTCAAATCAGTTACATACTCGTATGTATGCGCCCTCATTGAATTTGCTGTCCGCCTAGAATCTGGGCATTTTTGAACAACCCCTAAAATTGCTATTTCTCAACAGTCCCTTTCTAATAAAATCTACTCCATACATGTTTCATGACAAATACGATGCATTCGTTGACCATGAATAGCTTCTTGCTTTTTCTCAATAGGGTGTTCCACCACGCTATTTTGTATACAAAACACACGATCCACAATACTCGCGACATAGGATACATCATGCGATACAATAGCCATGGTATATTGTCCTTTAAATGAGCTTAAAAGATCATAAAATTTAGATCCCATCTCTGGATCTAAATTGGCTGTAGGCTCATCAAGTAACAGTATTTTTGGATTCACTGCCAAAGCTCTAGATATAAGCACTCGCTGTTGCTGGCCACCGGATAAAACAGCCATTGGTCTATATAGATGATCCTGTAAACACACTTTTTCTAATGCATCACAAATACATGTCATCTGACTTTTTGAATATCGTCCCCAAACAATCCCTTGTCCCAATAATGCCATCCCCACAACATCGATCACACGCACCGGAAACTTGGGATCAAATCGACAATATTGCGGCACATACCCAATATAAGATCGACTATGCAATGCAGGCTGCCCCAGTACATGAACAGTACCGGATAGTGGTTCCAACAGACCCAGTATCAGCTTTAACAATGTTGTTTTTCCACCACCATTTGGCCCAATAATACTAATGAAATCAGTCTCAAATAGTTTAAAAGAAACATCCTTTAAAATAGATGCCTGACCATATGAGAAATTAACATGCTTTAGTTCAATAACAGTATTCATTTATGGATCACTTTATCGGACTGCCCTCAAAATCGCCACTTTAGGGGATATGCCCTTTACTTGAAATGACTGATAAATTTGATTGGCAATAGTTTCAATTGTATTGAGTACATTTTTATGTAGCGGGTTTATTTGAACAACCCGCACTCCCAATGTTGTGGCTATTAGCGATACACTACGGGATGACGTATCTTGGTTGATGAAGATCGTAGTCGCATGATCACGCTGCATTTGCATCAATAGACTGCCCATTTCCTTACTTGTGGGTGACTTTCCATGTAATTCAATGGCAACTTGCTCAAGCTCATAGGCTTCTGCAAAATAGGCATACGATGGATGATAGACATAAAATCGCTTATTTTTATAAGGCAATAATTGTTTTTGCACCTGATGATGCAATCCCTGAATATCACCTAATAACTGCTTGGCATGCAATTCCATTACGTGCGCATATGCAGGTAATTGCTGTGAAAGCACCTTCGCAATATGTGGCACTGCCTTTGCTAACTTCACTGGACTTAACCAAAAATGAGGATCACTGGAGCCTGCATCATGAATTGCATGATCATCATGAGATGTATGATTGCAATGCCCATCCTTTAAATACAAATGAGGTAAAGTCGGTACAATATGCATGGTCTTATTTGAAGCCATTAGTTTGGGAATAATTCGTTTTTCAAGCAATAGATTCATGGAAAAAAATAGTTCTGCATGAGAAAATTTCACCATATCATGAATACTCGGTGAATAGGTATGTGGCGATTGATTTTCAGGAATTATTGTCACTACATTGCAATGATTGCCACATATGCGCTCAATTAAATAGGCTTGTGGTAAAATAGACGTCAGTACTGTCACTCCCTTGGCATGAACTATCTGAGGTAATATGACACATAATGCTAATATTAAAATAGTATATAATCGCATGTGCTTTCAAATGACATCATATTACATTCAGGTCAAGAATAGATAATGGAATTGGCCTTCTATTCATCCACATCACATGACGGTTTAAGCATTAATCCTAATTCATCCAACTGCATGGATGCAACGGATGATGGTGACTCTGCCATTAAGTCTGATGCGGATGTTGTTTTTGGAAATGCAATGACATCGCGAATAGAATGCACTTTTGCAAATAGCATGACCATTCGGTCCAAACCAAAGGCCACCCCCCCATGCGGCGGGGCACCATATGTAAGTGCATCCAAGAAAAATCCGAATTTATCACGCGCATCATCAGTGGAAATACCCAATGCTGAAAAGATCTTTTTTTGTAACTGTGTATCATGAATACGAATGGACCCACCACCCAGTTCATTGCCGTTCACGATTAAATCATATGCCAAAGAACGCACTTGATCGGGCCGCGTATCCAACAAATGCACATCCTCCGGATGAGGCGCTGTAAACGGATGATGCAATGAATAATAACGATCATCCTCTGCATTATATTCCATCAGCGGAAACTCAGTAATCCAGAATATATCCAACTGATCATCATCAATCATACCCAACTGTTTTCCTAAAATCACACGTAAATGTCCCAATGCATGATTCACCACATTGGGTGTATCCGCTACAAAGAAAATAAGATCACCTATTTTTGCCTGTGTGGCCGTTTGGATCGTCTGGCATTCTATATCACTCAAAAATTTTGCAATTGGCCCAGACCATTTTTCATCTGAAATTTTTACCCAAGCAAGCCCTTTTGCACCATATGTTTTTGCGATCGTTTCCAGATCGGCTATATCTTTTCGGGATAGTTTTTGTTCACCCACATTTAATGCTTTTACCATCCCATGATTATTAACAATATTGGCAAAGGCCTGAAAGGAGGACTCTTTAAATACATCCGACAAATCTAAAAGCTCCCATGGGATACGTCGATCCGGCTTATCACTGCCATAGCGCTGCATGGCCTCTGCATAAGTCATCTGTTCAATGGGCTGCGAAATAGAGTGATTCCAAATTTTCTGAAATAAATAGCCCATCAATCCATTCATCATGGAAATAACAGCCATTTGATCAGCAAATGACATTTCAACATCCAACTGTGTAAACTCTGGCTGTCGATCCGCACGCAAATCCTCATCGCGAAAGCATTTCACAATTTGAAAATAACGATCCATACCACCCATCATCAACAACTGTTTAAACATCTGAGGGCTCTGTGGCAATGCATAGAACTGCCCCTTATGAATACGCGATGGCACTAAGTAATCCCTGGCACCCTCTGGCGTGCTCTTATTGAGCATCGGCGTTTCAATTTCCAAAAATTGCTGTTGTGATAAATATTCTCGAATTCCCATACATACATCATGACGTAAAGCTAAAATAGATTTCAAAACTGGCCGGCGCAGATCCAAATACCGATATTTTAAACGCAGCTCCTCTGAGGCATCCACATCATCCTCAATTAAGAAAGGCATGGGCTGCGATACATTTAAAATATTCATTTCCGAAATATGCACTTCAATATCACCTGTGTTCATGGAGTTATTTTCCTGACCAGCTGGACGCGCATGTACAATACCCGTCACATCGATCACAAATTCATAGCGAAGCGATGATACACATTGTTTATACTCTTCTGACAATGTATCCGGATTGATCATCAACTGAGTCACACCATAGCGATCGCGCAAACCAATGAACACTAAACCACCCAAATCACGTCGACTGCCAACCCAGCCCTGCAAACGCACTTGACTGCCAATATGTTGTTTATTTAACTCTCCACATGTATGTGTTCGCTGACTCATTGAATCTCCTTATCATCGACAACAAGCTGGTTTAGTATATCCTCTGAAATCACATCCATATCGCCATCAAAGAAATAGCCTAAAAAGATATCATTTAAATCACGAATACAACATATTTCCTGCTCACTGGAATCCATCCACTTTATTATCACATTATCGTTTTTCAATTCATCCTCGCCAAGTATAATCACAGCCATGGCATTTAACCTATTGGCTCGGCGCATCTGAGATTTCATGGATCCTTGTCCATAGGACCACTGAACATGAAGTCCCTCATGTCGCAGACCTGATATAATCGGTAAAGCCTGTTTAGTGGCTAGCTCTCCCAAGCATGCCACATAGATGACACCATTATCCACTGGCTCCTTATCACCCAATAGTAACAGTAATCGCTCAACACCCATGGCAAATCCAATACCGCTAATATCCGGGCCACCTAACTCTGCAACAAGACCATCATAGCGTCCACCGGCAAGCACTGCATTTTGCGCACCCAGTTTATTGGTTAAAAATTCAAATGCCGTACGTACGTAATAATCCAATCCCCGAACAATGCGCTCATTCACTGTATATGCAATATTGAGTTGATCCAATTCATCTCGAACGGTTTGAAAATGATCCGTGCATTCATCACACCAGGATTTCGAAAATAGCGGCGCATCAATAATCATGGCCTGGCATGTACTGTTCTTACAGTCTAAGATACGAAGCGGATTATCCGCCAATCGCCGTTTGCAATTATCACAAAGGTCATTCGCCTTATCCTTAAAGAAAGCAATCAATTCATCATAATAACCCGGACGGCAGGCAGCGCAACCAATGGAATTAATTTCCAATGATACATCGAAAATACCCAATTCATTTAAGAAATAATTGGCCATTTCAATCACTTCTGCATCGGCTTGCGGTGTTTTTGCATCGAACAGTTCACATCCAATTTGATGAAATTGACGCTGGCGACCTTTTTGCGGGCGCTCGCGTCGAAACATTGGCCCCATATAAAAGTATTTGCTTTGAGATTGTGTATTGCAGGCACCGGATTCAATATAGGCACGAACAACAGGCGCAGTACCCTCTGGACGTAAACAAAGATGATCATTTCCTTGATCAGTAAATGAATACATTTCCTTTTGAACCACGCTTGATTTTTCACCCACAGAGCGATGAAATAATTCCGCATGTTCTACAATCGGTGTTCGAATTTCCTCATACCCATAGTTTTCGAAGATATCGCTAGCAATCATTTCAATTACTTGCCAATCACTGCATTTTGGTGAACAGATGTCCAACATTCCCTTAACTGCTTTATATTGTTTTTTTGTCATAGTCTGGCGTGATTATCAGAAGGGAGAATTAGCGTCAAGCTATGCATTGGGATATAGCAGAGCAATCGTATCTGAATTTTTCTTATAAATTCAATTACTCTGATGGCAGTCATTTTTTACCCTAAAATGCCTATTTTTACAGGTCCCAGACAGCTGACATTTCAAATCTATAGTAAACCTCAGGCGCCAGAGGAGGTGTTGGGCAGATATGAGGAACAACTATGGCATAGGCTTTAACGCGATCGAGCTGAGATTGCATATTGGGACTGTTGAAAAAGGACTAAAAATGAGAGAATATGCGATAGTTGCCTGATTTTTTGGGTGTGTCAATTCTTTTGTGTAAATGAATTCATTTTATTAACGAATAGGCACC
>CAYZSU010000048.1:0-1654 GCA_964480565.1 uncultured Myxococcales bacterium
AGCTCATGGTCATGGAAAATGGTCGAAAAGTACCCTTAAAAGTATCGCCCGGGTTCCGCTTGGTGCTGACACAAAATCCAGTACAAATGGGCGGTGGCCGCTTGCGTTTATCGCCAGCCACTAGAAATAAAGTGACGCAAATTTATTTTCGGGATGGATTTAAATTAACGGAATTATTATATATCATGCGTGCGAAAATGCATGATTGGACAGGTCTAACCTTTCGTGAGGACTATAGCCCCTTAGCCCTTCAATTTCCAAGTGGCGCTCATAGTATGACATCAGGTGGTCGCTTGATTGGGAGTGGACGTGGTTCAATATCACCGGGTGGTGAATCTGCTCTTATATCTGGCTTATCCATGATATCGCCTGGTGTAGTGTTAAATAGTGTGTTTGACAATGATAGTCGTCGTACTGACAGTATGTCAGATGAGGATGCTGCGCAAGTTGAAGCAAGTATAAAGCAAGCAGAAAAACAGCTAAATGAAATGTTAGAAGCGTTTAATAGGGACCATGCCCAAGGTATGCGCAATATGGGCGAGCTTATGGCAGGTAAGCGAATTCAATTTGAAATTAATCTTGATATGGATGCTCCTGCTGCCATGAATCCGGAAACTGGCGTTATGAAGGTTAATCCAATCAAGCTAAAGGACTTCTCCGCAGATGAGATCATGGCCATTGCGCTTCATGAAGGCGCGCATGCGCGTTTTCATGCGATATTAAATGATGCCACTGATATTCATGGTAATCCCATTCATCATATGGGCTGTAATGCGCTTGTTGACCCACAGGCCAATGAAGGTGGTTTATGGTATTTGCCGGGAATGAAGGATGCATTTAAGGCATTATATGATCGTGCATTTCCAGATGTATCGGCATTGGCAGCAGATGATCCGCGCAGGCAAAAATTACATATTCAGCATGCGCATGAGCAATTTGCATTTGGCATGATCGATTTATGGGCAAATGGTAGAGTAACAAATCGTATTACGCATACGGGTGTTCGATCAGCCTTGGAAGGGTTGAAAGGTCAATTAACAACCCTTTGGACGGATTTGCCGGATGCCAGGTATAATATGACTGCACGTGTGCGTCATGCGCATATGCAAAAGGGTAATGATTTTTATCGCTTACATATTATGCCGCTCATGAATAAATTCTATGAAGAGGTCAAACAGGAGATGCAGGAACAGGGACAATCTCAAGGACAGGGTCAGCAGTCACCACAAAACCGTATGTCAGATGAGGTGATTTCGCGCGAACTGTCACGCCGAGCAGGTGAAATTTCCGATCGCTTGCGGCCACAGCAGGTGGGGGACCCTGATGGCAAAAAAGTGCAAGATATGCAAGAACGAGCGGAAGCAGCGAGGCGCCGAGCCAAACAGCGATCCCAACAGCGTGGAGGTTTGGGCAATCGCACATGGGCGGATGTTGCACAGGATAATCAGCAGCGCCGGGCAGACAGCCAAGAATTTTATGATCGCAACTTGGATCGCAAGTATCTGGATCCAGTGCAAAAAATTGCTGAAAAATTGATCAATGAATTTCGTTTGCTCTTTCATCTCAATGATGCGTTTCGCTATGAAAAGCCTCATCGCTTTTCTGGCCCGCGTTTGGATATCAAAAAAGCTGTGCAAGTGGCGATTCGCAATTT
>CAYZSU010000048.1:1664-16278 GCA_964480565.1 uncultured Myxococcales bacterium
CTTGCGCAAAACATTGCCAACAGAGCGCGATTTTCGATTCGTATTGGTGCTCGATGAATCTGGGTCAATGAAGGGGGAAAATAAACAGCGCTATGCGCTTCAAGTCACGCGACTGTTTGAACATATTTTATCGGAGTTGAAAATTAATCATGCGGTGGTGGGATTTAGTGATTCTGCGGAAGTGCACAAAGGTTTTGACGATAAACTTACGCGTAAAGAGGATATTCATCATCACATGCAGGAATTGGAAGTGGCTGGCGGTGGATGGACTGATGATTTAGCAGGCATTGAACTTGCCAATGATTTACTGGATAGCGATAAGAAAAAAATGGTGATTGGTATTGGCATTGGTGACGGCATGCAAGCGGTGGATAGTGTATATTCGCATCCCGTGACTGTGCCTAATATGACAGATTTGCCAAACATTATGCTGGATGTGCTAAAAAAGGCCATGTTGGGCGCAAATAATCCGGATGAATTCATTATTGTGATTACCGATGGTGCAGGCCGTGGTGCTGACACCAGCCAGTATATCCGGGATGTGGAAGAGGGGCGAGTACAGTAATTGATTAGGGGACTGTTGAGAAATAGCAATTAGTGGGGTTGTTCAAAAATACCCAGATTCTAGGCTCCCGCAAACCTGTAACCGGAGCGTACATGCGAGTACGTGAGGATTGCGGGTGCAGCGGGAAACACCGAAGATGGGTGTTTTTCAACAACCCCATTAGGGGTTTTCCGCTCACTTGGACCTCTTACCCCGATGACTGAACAGACTCTAAGCCAGCTCAATCTTCAGATCCTTCAATTATCATGGATTTAATGAATGTGTGACGAGTATCCTCACTACCGTCATAATTTTGTCATATTGATTGACTGATTGTCACTTTGAATCAATTATTTTCTTTACTCCTGTCAAAAATAACCGTTACAGAGAATCTAAAATGGCATGAATTTTGCTATTTTAAAACGAGATTATCTAAAAATAGCTGTTTCAGGGGGCCTTATGGCAATATATCGATATACATTAGTGGGATCTATTATTAGCATTATCTGTATGATCTCATCTGTTCATGCAGGGATTCGTATCAACTCCAATATGCCGGATCAGGTGCCTGTACATCAATCTGTGAATAATCATGACAGTGGGTTTACCCATCCGATTCCAGTTCAAAGCCAGAAATTATCAAATTCAATGCAGTCAAATGCAACGAACTTACATTTTTTTGATTTTCATCCAACGTATTTTGGGCATATGTATAATTTTCGTTCATCCAATCAAATGGTGGATGTTGCGGGTGTAGAACCATTTAAAATCAATGATTTAATGGCCGTGCCAGGCACGAATATGGACATGTCCCTAGCGACTGCCGATGATGCCGTGCATTTTTTTCCAGGTCGTCAAAGTCTTGTTGGAAGTGCATTTGGTATGTCCCCTGATAATATTATATTTCCAATGCCAGGCATTGGTGATGTTACTGTCGACTATGATTTTGAAATGCGACTTTCCGATAATACTCTGGGTTATTCATTAACAATTGCAGATATACGTAAGAGTCAACGAGCAGTCTCTGATCCCGATAATTCAAATGATCTATGGGAAGGAATTATTGCAGATAGTAGCTATGCTATGTTAGATGGCAGTGAAGTATTACCTGGCATTGTGCAGTCATCAGAACAGTCATTTCAGTGGTGTGCGACGCCAACTCAAAATCACTCCAACTGGATGATTCCAAGTTTTGGCTATAATTGTGATGTGGACAAACAAATTGGTGAGGCAATTGATCAGCCATTAATGTATGACATGGCTTTTAATGCTCGCACGGGAGTCGTTATTGCACCGCTTTATGATCCACTATTGGTGTCTGTTGTATCCTCTTATCGCATGGGTGATAATAACTGGAGCAATTTAAGCGCGCATGAATCTGCATTGTCATCGCCTTTGGCTATTTTCAAAACAGATGAAGGTCAAAAACGACTTAAGTTTTTAGGATATACGTCATTTGAGGGAGTTGATCCAACTACTTATAGTGAGGACATGCAACGAAATGTTACACTAGCCAATTCAATTACAGCGGATCGTGCGCTGTATAATATTTTGCATTCATTTCCTGAAATGCCTACAGCCGCTAATCCTATAGCAATTGAACAATTAACAGTAAACCAAAGTTCGTATTTTGCAGTGCTTCATCAAAATACATTATTGCGCATGAGCGATCATGTTCGAAATTATTATGGCTATCCATTGGTTTATCGTAAACTTTTGCCGCAAAGTGGCAGGCTTGGAGAAATACGTCGTTGGGCTGAAACTCTAATGACCAAACATGGAAATACATATCAACTGTTAAAAGTGAATAATATGTATCGCACGTGGTTTCCCAGTGGTATTGTTAATCCAATTTTTCTTTGGCAGGATAATGTGAGTGCCTTTAAAAATGATGCATTTGAGTGGAATAATCCCTCTGATTTATTTAAAGCACGGCATGTATTTTTTGTAGATTCTGGAAATGATCAAACTGGCGATCCCAGCCAATATGATATGGCAGTGATGACAGATTATTTACCTACAGGAAACAAACAATATATTCTCGTGCCGAGTTATCAGGATGATACGCGCGATGGTGCACGTATTTTTATTATTGATCCAAGTGATCGAGAGTCGACACAACTGTATTTAGCAGGGGAGTTTTTAAGTGATGTTGGAAATAAATTGATTAAACTTCCAATCTCATTGCCTCAAGGCGTGCTGTCATTTGATGCACCGGATGGGTTTGTGCCATATGAAGTATCGTCGGCTAATTTGGACGGTGACATATGTGCGGATATTGTCGTTACTTGGCGTGGCAAGCATATTATACAAGATGATGCAAATGGAGCTATCTTTGATGATGGCCAGGGGCATATGTTTGCCAATGGATTTTCCATTCTTTATCGTCATCCACAGGCAGGTGCTCAGACATGTTCATTGTCTGAAAAAACAATGCATGATCCTTATCTAATTACACTCTATCCAGATAATCCAGTGCAAAATAGAAAGGTACAGATTGCTTCGGTTGATTTAGGTGATATGGATGCCAATGGATCAACTGATATTTTAGTGGGCAATGTAATCCCTGAGTTAATGCCCAATAATGAATATGCGGGATTTTCATATGTATTTTATACATCTCCTAGTGCATATAGCACTGCGATTATAGAGCATTCCCCCTATGTAGAAGTGACGGGGTTGGGGTTGCACCGCGTGCGTGCAGGATTTAGCTCAAGTGAGGAGAAAAGTGATGTTTGGGGGCCAGGCAAGGTCTCCATCGATCAAAATGGAAATCATAAAAAATCATTTGCACAAATCAATGGCTTACCATTAATGCTGCCCAATATTGGTTGCAATGCATTTGACGATAGAAATGCAGGGGAAGAAGTGCTTAGTGTGTATGAGTCTATGGAAGCTATTGAGCATTTTATGCGCATGGATGCGGTGCGAAATGACGTTCATTTGCCCGTGCAGCTGGACTCCCTTGATAATCAAAATCGTCCAGTACCTGTACGGTGCCGAGATTCTCATATTGAACCATGTAGTATTCAAATGGATTCAAAGGTAATGTTTCCAAGAAACGTGCCAGGAGTGATGCCGGAGCGATTAACGATGATATTACCCATGAATCAGGAGTCATGCAATCAATTTGATACAAATCAAGGTAAGTCATGTGCAATGTGTAATTTGCTGTGTGATGGAAATTGCCGCCAATCGGGTGAACCTCTAATGCCAAGGCAAGGCGCAGGCTTTGTGTTGTGTGAGGCATTGCGCACCGCATGTCTAAGCCCACAATATTTATCCAGCAATGATTCATCTGAACCCGTTGACGACCTGGATGATGATATGTCTGAATTCGCGAAACGTCCTGACTTAGTCATCGATGATATGGGCCATTATATCGCCCATATCTCGGATACACGATTAGCAAAATACACAAATAAAAAGAAACCAGCCAAACATATCGTAACTAAAAAAACAGATACTGACTTGTCTGAAATGAGCATGCGAGTATTGAGAAAATGGGATGTAGTCGATCAAAAACTAGATGATAATCTTTTGGAATTAAATCAAGACAATCAGGATGATATTGAAGAAAATGCTCCTCCTCAAAATCAAGGAGTTGATTTTAGCCGTATCAATTTAAATATTCAATTACCTCATGGCCGCATAATGCCAGGATATCGTGAACTGACTGTTATTGGAAAGTATACGCGTATTCCTGAGTGTGGCAATGATCTCATTGAAAATGGTGAAATGTGTGAAGAAAATGACAATGTCTGCAGTGAGGGGCAGATCTGTAATAAATGTCAATGCGAGGATGTGCCTACGCCAGAATCTTATTGCGGTAATAATGTATGGGATGAAGACATCGAATCATGCGATTTAGTGGATGGTGATAGGGTTGGATGTGATGCTGGATCACGGTGCAATAACTCCTGTGAATGCGACGAAGTAACTGCGGTTTGTGGTAATGGACTGTTTGAATTTGCACGAGGGGAATCATGTGAACAGGATGAACACTGTGCACCTGGATATACGTGTGAGAGCTGTTCATGTAAACTCAATATCAACCATTGTGGTAATGGCAAGCTGGATGAAAATATTGAAAAATGTGATATGGATATTTCTGGTAATGTAATCGGATGTCAGGCGGATGAGCGCTGCAATAAATCCTGTGAATGTGAAGCGCCACCTGTGCCAATATGTGGTAATGGTCTTCCTGAAGAGGGTGAAAAGTGTGGAGAGCCCAGTTTACAATGTGATAGTGGGTTTTCTTGTGCAGATTGTGTCTGTGAACGTAAGCAACCTGTCTGTGGTAATGCAAAGTTTGAAAAGGAATTGGGTGAGTCCTGTGATCGTGTGAAAAACTGGCAGGGGAAAATGAATGATGTCGGGTGTCAGGTTAGTGAACAATGTAATAATTCCTGTGAATGTGAACAGCGCCCAGCACGATGCGGCAATCAAATTGTTGAAACAGGGGAAACTTGTGAAAGTTCTGCTGATTGTAAAATTGGTTTAGAAGAATGCAATGGTTGTGAGTGTGTATCCAAACAATCCATTTGTGGGGATGGGCTTTATGAACCATTATTGGGTGAAAAATGTGATTTTTCATTGGATAAAAAAGGTACTGTCATTAATAGCCAAGGATGTTCCTATGGTGATAGATGCAATTCATTTTGTGAATGTGAAACAGTAAAACCTGAATGTGGCAATTTTATTCAGGAATTGGGTGAGCAATGTGAAGTAAATTCCGATTGTCAGCGTGGATACGAGTGCAGCGGATGTGAATGTGTGCGGCAAACACCTATATGCGGTAATGCGAAGTGGGAGATTCCATTGGGTGAAGAGTGTGAAGTTGTGAAAGGACAGAGTCAAGGGTGCTTGTCTGGATATAGCTGTGATGATGCATGTCAATGTGTTCAGGGGATAGATAGTCAATTTAGTCGACCTATTGCGGAATGCGGCAATAAAAAGAAAGAATTGGGCGAGCAATGTGAGTCGAATTCTGAATGCGGCAAATTCCAAGAATGCTCTGACTGTAAATGCATTGATCAGCCTGCAATGTGCGGTAATGGTATTCGCGAACGCGGGGAATCCTGTGAGTCGAACTCTGATTGTGGGGAATTTTTCACATGCAATGACTGTCAGTGCAGTATTGTGCCATCCCAATGTCATAATGGAGTAAAGGAATTGGGTGAAGCATGCGAAACAGATGCTGATTGTGGAAGTGGAATGGCGTGTGATGAATGCAATTGTACGACATCATCGCCTGTTTGTGGAAATTATTCATTGGATAAAGGTGAAGCCTGTGAAAAGAATAGCCATTGTTTAGCAGGACAAGTATGTAATTCATGTGAATGTATCGATCCATCGCCTGTTTGCGGCAATAAAAAGGTAGAAGCCGGCGAAGCCTGTGAATTAAGTTCAGACTGTGGTGTATTTCAGGAATGCAATGCATGTCAGTGTATCGACAAGGCAGCAATATGTGGCAATCAAGTCCGTGAGCCTGGTGAAACATGTGAAAAGGATATCGAATGTGGTCCTGGAAAATCATGTAATAATTGTGATTGTGAGCCAATTGGACCTTTCTGCGGGAATGATAAATTAGACGTTCAATCAGAGCAATGTGATTTGGTGGATGGTATATTGATGGGTTGTGCGGAGGGGTCCCATTGTACGAATGACTGTCAATGTGAACAAAATCAAGCCATTTGCGGCGATGGAAATTGGGAAAAACCAATGGGCGAAGCCTGCGAAGAGAATTCACATTGTGGCCCTGGGGAAACATGCGACGAATGTGTTTGCATTGCACAGGAAGTCAAAGAAGAGTCAATGTGTGGCAATGGAATTGTTGATGAAAGCGAAGCTTGTGGTGAAGCAGGGCTTAGCTGTTCTGAAAATGAGGAATGTCAGGCCTGTGAATGTCGTCCAAAGGAAATAAATGTTCAAGTAGCTGCATGTGGCAATGGTGTATTAGATCAGGATGAAACATGCGGTGAACCTGGATTGAGTATGTGCATGGCAGGGGATCGTTGCAATGCGAATTGCATGTGCGAGGCAATGCCACAGGAAGTACCTTCGCAAGAGGATGATTGTATTGTAATGCAGGAAGGTTATTCCAGTCAGGATATGGCAACTCTTTATAAATCATGGAATCAACGTATCGCACAAAAAATAACTGGTCGAGCTGATGCCTTATTAGTGGAACCTGGGCAACAAATAAAGGTAATCTGCTATATTGGAAAATCTGCAAAACTGTTACAAACAGCAGAAAATAGCACAGGTCCTCAATCTGCAATGCCATATATGTTTGTTCAGAAAAAAGGTGCCAAGCTTCAAATGCATATGGATGAAAAGGGACGAGTTTTTCACATTGATATGGTTAAATCTGCGCTTCGTATTTTACCATTAGTACCAAGTCAGATGTTGGGAAAATCAACTATAGTTTATCCATCGATTGGAGCGGATGCTAGTCAGATTCATCCTATGGAAGCGAGCAGTATTAATCAAAGTCAAAATGGAATTACAGTTGTAAATCGTGGTATTCTTCAGCATTTTTCTAAAGTAGTTTCCAAACAGGATACAATAGAGAAATCAACTGAAGTGAGTTTTGATATGAGTAGTATTTCAGATAATAGTCTGATGCATGTGATGTCAATTATTGTACCGCCAGATTATTCCATCCTTGATCCAACACGAGAAAATGTTGATGCAAGTGAAATGAAGTTTGCGGAAGATAGGTTGTTAAGTTCTCAAAAAATTGCAGAGATATTAAATCAACGGGTGACAGGCAAAGAAAATACGCGTGTGGTCTATAAAGACTTGCCTTGGGAAGAAAATCTAAATTATCAAATTACATTGTACCAGGAAACTTCCGATGGGACAAAAGAACTGTTTGCAGGTTTTATCTCGGGTCGTCCCAATGATGGGTTTGCCTCATCAGATACCGCTGATATGTCTGGTGCCAGTGGATGTCAATTAGTGAGTTCACAGACAAATCTAGGGTATTTATATTGGATAATGATGGGACTGGTGATTGTGTTGTCCAGACGGTCCCATCAAAAACAAGATATATAAGGGGATCGGGTAGGGTAAGTGCATTTAAAATTGTCAATATTTAGAGGGTTGCCCTCAAAATACCCATCTTCGGTATTTTTAGCGGCACCCGAAATCCTCATGTACTTGCATGTATGCTTCGATTACGGATTTGCGGGTGCCTCGAATATCTCGAATTTTTGAACAATCCCGCAAATTGTTTATTTTTATGGCTGTTTTACTCCAAAAATACTTTCAAAAAATCCTTGCAAAAAACTATAAGAAAGTTATAGTATCCAACTTACATATTAACCACCTTTTTCAAAGATTGGGAGATCTTATGGATAGGAAAGACGTTTTAACTACATTTGAGGCGGCGGCAGTGTGCCATGTCAGCTACAACACAATCAAAAATTGGATTAAGCGAGGGCTTCTTTCAGCATATCGTACTGCGGGAGGGCACTTACGTATACGAGCTGATGATTTAGCTTCTTTTTCCAGCCAATTTGGGATACCGATTTATGAGGATCAAAAGCCTCATCAACGAAAAGTAATGATCGTTGGTGCGGATGCAGATTTCAAAAGCAATTTTGATACTGCTTTTACTCAATATTCAGAATATCTCGAGCTTAAAGATCCAAAAAATGCATTTGAAGCAGGGTTGATGATCAATTCATACAAACCTGATGTCATGATCATTGATGCAGAACAATTGGATTTAAGCGATCAGCGTGCATGTCAAATGATTCGCGAATATTCAAATAGTAATCATTCTCAAATTGTTATTTTAAATAGCAATGATGATGTAGCAGCAAATGAAACATTTGCTGATGCAACGGTTTCATACACAAATGAGCCAAATACTATTTTTGATAAAATTTCAAAGAATGTATTGCCTAAGCATAGCATGCCTATGAAGCGACGTTTGTCATAGGATAATTGCATTACCAATGTAGATGCTTCTAAATCCAAGGGTGCTGTATGCATCTTTGGATTTTTGCATCATAAATTTGAGATTTTGATGACAATTCCTGAATAAACTAATGATTCAATTCAGATAATTTGTTATATATCATGTAAGCAATCATTAGAAAGTAGGTATTTATGAAGCTATCTGATTTTCTTAGTGAAACGAATGTTTTTTTTGATATTGAAGTGAACAATCAATCCGAGTTGTTTCATATTATTCTCTCACATATACCCAGTGAACATCGGGAAAATATCATCGATGATTTGCTTGTTCGGGAAAAAAAGTGCTCAACAGGTATAGGGCATGGTATTGCGGTGCCGCATACAACAAATGATAATATTGAGCATACACTGGTGCTTTTTGCAAAATTAAAGCATGCGATTGATTTTTATTCCTATGATAGTGAACCTGTGGATAAAGTATTTGTGCTACTTAGTCCCAATAGGGAGTCATCTATTCATTTATCACTGCTTGCGCGTATGGCCAGGCTATTCTCACATACATTCATTGCGCATCAATTAAATCATTCAACGGATACGCATTCACTGTATCAGGCATTGGTTCAAGAAGATTGCAGCCATATCGGTTAAGGAGGATAGGGTGGAGTTATTGGTACTAATTATTAAACAAAGTCGATTTTTGGATGATATCTTAATGGGATTTTTAGATATAGGAATTAACGGCGCAACCGTTGTAGATTGTCGAGGTATGGGGCAGATTCTAGCTGCGGAAGTGCCCATTTTTGCAGGATTAAAGGATTTAATGCCTGGGGGTAATATAGGAAACCATATGATATTATCCATGGCTGAAAAAAATAAAATTGATAAAGCCATTTCATTAATTGAAGAAATATGCGGTGATTTTAGAAAGAATGAATTGGGGGTATTATTTACTATGCCAATTTCGCGTTTTATCTGTCCTAATATAACCAATGACTGAGCCACTAATATGGAATCCATTGTTCTTATTTTCTCTATTATCTTAGCCTTAACAATCATTGGAAGTTATGCCTTTCGTGTATGGCAAATGCCACTTCTTTTTTCCACAATACTTCATTCGGGTAGTTTGTTTTTTATAGTGGGTTATATCATTGCCCCACAGGGAATGGGGCTTTTGGATCATGGCTTAGAGCCTGAGGTCAAGATGTTTAGCATTCCATTGGTGTGGGTGGGTTTGGTATTTGGTATGCAGTTTCATTTAAAGGACTTACGATTAATTGCAGCGAATAATTATTTGTTATCATTATTGCAATCTATTATCGCATTTATTTTATCCATAATATTATTTTCAATAATGCTTTATTTTTTCCATGATCGATATTTTGATTCAATGTATCAGGGTATTTCTTACATGATCTTATTATCCGCATTGATCAGCCTGTCATCACCCATTACAATATTTGCATTGATACGCCGTTATAAATCTCACGGAAGTAATGTGCGATTAATTCGATATATTGCATCTACAGATGCACTTATTGCATTCATATGTATGGGAATAGTGGCATCTATACTGAATCACGGTTTTACACTTCAAGTGATAGGAAGTATGGCTTTAAATATAGGAATGGGTTTATTTTTAGGGGTATTATTTTTCCTATTTTTTCGATTTAATATTACGAGCGATGAGCGTTTAGCATTAATTTTAGGGATGGTTATTTTAATTGCAGGGATTTCCAGTATTATGAAATTATCACCGCTATTTATCGCATTGTTAATTGGAATATTTATTGCAAATTCAGTCAAGACTCATGACCGTCTTTTAAAAAAGTTGGTGTCCATTGAAAAACCTGTTTTTGCATTTATGTTATTAATTGCGGGTAGTTATTGGCAATGGTCTCTATCGAGTATGATAGTGGCTATTGCTATTGTATGTTTGAGAATCATCATTAAGCCATGTGCATGTGTGGGTGCATGGAAAATCGCTGGTTTTCGTACGCCATCACCAATTTTGTGTGGTTTTGGGCTTGTTGAAATGGGTGGTATCGGACTCGCTATTGTTCTTGAAATGCTTTATAGCGCAAATATCAGTATATCAAATGAGTTGACAATGCATATTTTTCAGTCACTGGTATTGGCCATTATGATCAGTAATGGACTTGCGCCATTAGGGGTAAAATATTATTTAAAAAAAGAGCAAGGGGGCAGTCGTTGCGAATTTTAGCTCAGGTATTATTATTTGTTCTTTTTTTAGTGATACGTGAATTTATATCGCTGGAATCAGATATTATTTCTCACAGTATTATGTCCTTTGGAATTCTCATTTTTACGGGATATTTGCTAGGGAGTTATATCTCACGCATTCAGTTGCCGCGCATTACTGGCTACATGTTAGCAGGTATTTTGTGTGGTCCTTATTTTTTTGGTATTGTAAATCGGCCCGTAATTAATGAATTAGAGGCCATTAATCATATTGCATTGGCATTGATTGCTTTTTCAGCAGGCGGCGGCTTAAAAAATGCGAATATTTTGCCCCAATGGCGATGTATTATGAGTATTTCATTTCTGCAAACGATCGGTATTTTTATTGTATCGTTTCTAGGGATGTATATTGCAATGCCTATTTGGGGCAATATAACAATGTCGCCTTTATATATGTTTTGGGGGAGTGTCTTTATTGCACTAATTGCCACGGCATGTTCGCCAGCATCAAGTATTGCAGTAATTGTGGATACAAATGCAAAAGGCATGCTAACTGACAATATTCTAGGGACTACTGTTGTTCGCGATGTTATTGTTCTAATTATATATACATTTGTGACTGCCATTGCTGTGCACAAACTTGGAACAGAGCAAGGCGAGGTTCAATCTGTATTACATGAGTTAATATCACTGGTATTGTCTTTTGGCATTGGTGCATTAGTAGGTGTTGGAATATCACTATTATTATCCAAAGTAAGACGGGATATGACATTTATTTTTATTGTTTTGTCATGCGTGATTGTATATTTATCTGAAATTATTTCATTTCATTTTGTGATTGCTTGTTTAACCGCAGGTTATATTGTGGAAAATTATAGCCAAATGGGTGATGACTTAATGCAATCACTAAAGCGATCATCTATTCCTATTTATATTGTTTTTTTTGCGATTGCGGGTGCTGCACTTGATATTACAGTGCTGATACGATTGTGGCCACTGGTATGTATTGGTATTATATGTCGTTATTTGGGTACGTATATCGGGACATATACAGGTGCGCTGATAACGTGTTCTTCCAAGGATATTAAATATTATAGTGCAAATGCCTATATCAGCCAAGCAGGCGTGAGTATTGGCTTGAGTATGTTTTTGATTGAACTATTTCCAATGATGGTTGACACAGTGCTACCATTGCTTTTAGCCATGATTCAAATTCATCAAATTATTGGACCTATTATTCTTAGATGGACATTGAATAAAACGCATCAGATCAATCATTGATCAATAATAGGGGCTTGCGTCGCCCCCTCCGCCGGCAAAAGCCGTCGGAGCCTCCCCCTCTCGCTCGTCTTTGCTCGCTGAAAAATCAATTATTTTATCTTCGCAAAACCCGCCAATCGAAGTGCGGAGAGTATTTCTTTGCCTTCGGAGGATTCCTTCATTTGAGTTAAGGCCTTAATCAGTAAATCGCGATATGGCCATTTGGAATTAGTTAAAATTACTTTGGGACTTGGAACTGCATGTGATTTTTTCAGCCATTGAATGGATTTGATCCAATTAAACTCAAGATGTTTCAATGTATAGGCTTCATTTTCAGTTAAAATAGCATGAATTTCTTTTTTAGATTCAATTGATTTTTTGAGTGTTAAAAAAAGCATCTGTGTTTTTTTTGCAAGGATTGTATCTGGCAATTCCGGAAAGAGATGTGTTCGAATATATGTTTTGGATAGTGGTTCACTGGATAGTATTTGATTAGAAACGATGCTTTTATTAGAGCCAATCAGCCAATAGTATTGGGAGTCTGAGGCATTTGGTAATGGTAATGTACTTAATAAAATGGATGCATTATTTAATATTTTTTTATATTCAGTATGAGCGCTATGGCTGACAATCATAATATCTGCGGACTTTGATTGTATTGATTTTTTACCTGAGGCAATATCATTGTAATAGGCTCCTGAAAAAGATAGTTTCTCATTATAATTTTCAAGATATTCAAATAAGAGGTTTAATATAGGCGCGGCCATTTGTGAATTACCTGCTTCGCCCGGATACCAAAAGATCATACGAGCTGATTGTGCCCATAAGGATGAATGGTAGAGTATAAATAGTAATATCAATGGGGTGGAAATGATTTTTTCTAATTTCATAAAGATCCTTTGCGATGATAAAAATGTGCGCCATTGATATCTGTTTCAAATACATAGTGAGCATCAATATAGTGTTGTAATGCAGGATATTTGCTAATTGGATATTTCCCATAGTCATGATAGTTGCCAGGTGATGTATCAATAAAATAAATGGGTTTGTGCATTTCTAAATCCATAAATAGTAATTGCCAGCTTTTATCCGTTACATAGAGTTGTGTGTCAAAATTACTATCATGGGAGGTATTGGATCCTGCTATACGGCCAGTGAGCCAATCACACCATAGAAATCGCGATGCAGCGGCTCGGTTGGAATATGTATAAATAGGCGTTGCAAATCCCCATACAAAAATACGATCAGTTTGGGACGTGTGTTCAGCAATATAGTTGCCTAACTGTTTATAGTTACCCGGATAATCATATCCTGTATGTGCATAGATTGTAGGGGCATAGACCCTTGCTGTAAAACTCAATAATGAGGGCAATATAATGGCAATGCTAATAATAAGCCACTTGTACTGTTTATGAAAAAAATGAACAGCATGAATTCCTGCGAGTATGCATAGTGCGGGTAGAAGTTGGATGAAATAATGTTCGAAAAAGCGTCCTCCCACACATACAGGTATAAGCGATAATAGTCCCCATAAAATTATCAGAAGTAGGGATATATTTCTGGATGAATACTTGAAAAAATTTCGTATAGGAGTGATGCAATACCCAATACCCAAGTACCAAATAAGTCCAGTGACAAGCATAAAACTTCCAAGTCGCGTAATTCCTCGAAAAATAAAGTCAGTAAATGTAACATTGGATTGGGTATAGGTGGCTGAACCGGAAATGCTCCAAAATACAAATTCATCCCATATGCCATGGTATTGCAGTGGCAAGTAAAATAAAAAACCGATCAATACACTGCCAAATGTAAAATAAATGAGTGGTCGAATATGCGTATTCCAATGCAGTCGTTTTTGAATGAGTGGTAAAATAATAATAAAAAACATATAAGTGATAATTAAATTAATACCGGCTGTGTATTTAAACAAGCATGCAATTCCAAATAATATACCGGATAGGAGCATGTGTTTGTTCTTTTGAGAGGATAGGTAGCGTATTATATAATAGATACTGATGCTAAGCGGTAACATCATAATAACAACAATAGAGGTTGCAATATATTTTGGGGTATAGGTTGTTGTAAATACAATATAAAATAATGCTGTCCAAATACCCGCGGTACTATCTTTTATTTTTAGAGCAATCAAATGACAGTAATAGGCGGTGGCAAATACCCATAGGGCTGTAACAATATGTACTGCAATCATATTATTCTTACCAAAAAGATAAAAAATACCTGCAAAAAAATAATACATGCCCAATGGCTTGGTATCCACAGAATCAATATAAGGAAGTCCTCCGGATAAAAGCATATTGGCATATTCTGCAAATTGGCTTTCATCAATATTAAGAAGTGGCGTCCAAAATGCAGGCAGTCTTAGTAACAGTGTGATTAGTAGTAAGATTATCCATTGATATGATTTGAATACAGTCATGTGCACACTTTCTTTTAAATAATGGGTTTGCCCTTGGGAATGCCCATCTTTGGTGTTCCTTGCAAATTGTCCATGTTGAAGGCAATTCCATAGTGATCATCAATGGTGGCAAAGAGTGATATGCTTTGATAGGATTGTCAAAATAATTTTCACTATTGTTGTGTGGATGGAAACGTTATTGCCGTAAAATTGTAACCGCTTAGCGAAGAGCATCTAGTCCGCAACTCAAGTGTGTGCTATGG
>CAYZSU010000049.1:0-16222 GCA_964480565.1 uncultured Myxococcales bacterium
CCAGATACGCCGCTTTTTTTCAATCCCTCGCAAACACCACTTTTAGGTATAACTCGATTGGACTTGCTCTAATAATTATTATATTGAGTATTTAAATGAGAGTGATTTTCACTCCATTGAAAACTATTTTGATTTTGACTCTCAGAAAAGTATTTACAGTTTAAATGAAAATTCATTAACACAAACAATTATAAATTATAATGTAATATGAATGGAGGCACAATGTTACATAGCTTAACTTTTGGTAGAACTTCTTTTGGTGTAATAGGTGTAAGACCTCATCAGATGTTAGATGCGAATGCTTTGGTTAAAAGCGCAAATGCCCCTGAAGTAGTTAAATATGCGCTAGATTGTTTTCCTCATCCTTATACTGATAACGATGCTAATGAATATTTGCAGTCTATAGTTGGACAGGAACCTAGGCCACATTTTGCTATAACCGCTAATGACGAATTGATAGGCGGATTAGGATTCATGATAGGTGAGGATGTTGAGAAATATTCAGCTATAATTACATATTGGCTGGGTATAGATTACTGGGGCTGTGGTATTGCAACGATGGTTGTAGGTGGAATTTGTGATTTTGCTTTCAAACAGACTGATATCGTTAGATTATCTGCAAGGGTTTTTGAAGGTAATATTGCCTCTGAACAAGTTTTAAAAAACTGTGGATTTGAAAAAGAAGGAATTTTGAAAAAATCTATTTTTAAAAATAATAGGTTTATGGATGGGATTCTTTATGCAAAAATTAAAGAGTAAAGTTTTATTTCTATTTCTATTTCTATTTCTATTTCTGTTTGTGTTTTGCTCAGTGCCTGTAAATGCAAAAGAAAATATTAAGATTGCATTGATAGATAATTATACAAAGTTTGAAAGTGGTGATGAGTTTGGTTGGGGATTAGATACAAATTATGGTGCAATTTTAGCTATTAATAGCATTAACTCAACTTCAGATATTTATAAATATGATTATAAAATATTTAAAAGTGGTGTTCATCCTGCAGAAACCATTAATGCAGTTACGAATGCTATTGATGAGGGATATAAAATTATAGTTGGTTTAAACTGGTCGACACATTTACTAATGGTTGCTGATATTTTAAATAAAAATAATATTTTGATAGTTTCTCCATTGGCATCCTCTTCTAGTTTACCGAAAAAAGTTAAGTATTTCACATCAATAATGGCTAATAATAAACAGTTAGCAAGAATGTTGGCAGAATTTACTAAAAATAGAATGAACTATTCAAAAGTAATACTTCTAAAAATATTCAATGATGCATATAGTTTAGATCTGGCAGATAGATTTAAACTCCGATATAAAAATATTGGAGGAACTATTGTTAATGAGTATGGGATTCTACAAAATCAACATAATTTTGATGATATAATCAATAATATTCGTGGTAAACAATATCAAGCTCTTATAGCCATATTCCATGAAAATGAAGCCGCAGCTTTTTTAAGCAATAGTATCGATAAAGGTATTAATACACATTTTATAGCTGCTGATGGGGTAGGTGATGCAGGAGTATATTTTTGGCCAGGTATTCCCAAAGCACTTTGGAACTCCGTGGATGGTTATGCAATAGTTCCGTGGAAATATGAAATCAATACAAAAAGGAACAACTTATTTAAGAAGTCGTTTGAAAAGAAACATAAAAGAAGACCTTCGCTACTTGCCGCTTGTGCTTATGATGCTATACAACTTTTGCATAAAAGCCTTGTTGCATCAGGTAATAAAAGTATAGATAAGATTCATGATAAGTTGAGAAAATTAGGAACTGTTAATGGCATTACAGGTAGCATGTTTTTCACGGGTGAAGCTTTTCCAAAAAGAGACATGTATATAATACGAATAAAAAAGGGTGCACACACTTATGTGGAAAAAGTTAAATAACAACTCTATTAAGAATCAAGTCTTATTAAATTTATTTTTTATATATTTTTTTATCATTATCGGAATTTCTAGTTATTTTTATTTTGCGGAACTTGTCAAAGAAAAAGATATTATTAATAGCAGAAAATCAGAATTGGTAAATGTTATCTCAATGAACAAGATGGATTTAGTATCTGAAATTTACCTTGAACAAAATACAGCAATTGAAAAACATTTGGAGAAAATTAAGAAAGACAATTCTATTAATGGTATATTGTTGATAACGCGTGATAAAAAATATGGAGATTTATTTCTAGATGTAGAGGAAAATCAGGTGAAAAATCAGATATTTCTTACTGAAAACTTAGTCTACAATAATAAGAAACTTGGTGAATTGAAAATTACTGCAGAGATTATAGTTGAAGCTGATAATTTGCTAATTCACAAATATGGCGGGCATCTTATTGTATTTGCTTGTAGCATAATTATAATTTCATTGTGCAGCATAGTAATTTTACTAAGAAAAAAGATTATACTTCCGATCATGAAGTTGTCGAATCAAATTAAAAATATTAATGATGTTGAGAAACCATCAAATATTGAATCTACTGGCTTTGAAGAACTGGATATTATTGTAAACGAAATAAATAAAATGAAAAGTAGACTTATATCCCATATTAATGAACGTAATAAAGTTCAAAAAGAATTAGAAGTATCAAAAATAGCTTTGCAGGTAGCTCACGATATACGTTCACCACTTACAGCGCTGGATGTTGCAATTTCTTCTACAAATGCAGTGCCTGAAGAGGGTAGGGTTTTAATTCGAAATGCTGTTTCTCGAATTAGAGATATATCTAATGACTTAGTATTTAAGAGTAAAAGTATAATAATGGCAAGTACGTTTACTCCTTCGGATACGGATAAAATTGAAAAGAGAACTATTTACCTTTTATCGAGTTTGATTGATGAATTGGTATCAGAAAAGCGATTATATTATAGAGCCAAAATTGGTGTAGAAATTTCCGCTAACTTGGGGATTGAATCTTATGGTTTATTTGCCAACATTCAAGCGTTTGAATTTAAACGTACTCTATCAAATTTAGTCAACAATGCAGTAGAAGCACTGTCTGACAATGGAAAAGTTACAATAAGTCTTAAGGCAAATAATGAAAAAATCTTTATATTAGTGAAGGATAGCGGAAAGGGTATTCCTGAAGAAATATTGCCTAAATTGATGAAGCGTGGATCCACGTTTGAAAAAGAAAATGGGTTAGGATTGGGACTTTACCATGCGAAATCAACTATTGAATCTTGGGGTGGTAACATCAACATTGCATCTGATGTTAAAAAGGGGACTACTGTAACAATTATTTTAAAAAATGAGCATTCTCCATATTGGTTTGTACCAAAATTAAACATTACCAATGGAATGACAATTGTAATTCTAGATGATGACGTCTCAATTCATCAAATATGGCAAAAAAGATTCAACTCACTAAAATTTTTAGATCATCGCATAAGAATATTACATTTTTCTGAGTATTGTGAATTGAAAAAATGGCATAATAATGAAAAAAACACTTTAAATAATGCGATATATCTTTTTGATTACGAGTTAATTGGAGAAAAAGTAACAGGTATTGATGTGATAGAGAAACTTGCATTAAAGAAAAATTGTATATTAGTGACTAGTCATTATGAAGAGCCAGAAGTACTTGAAAAGTGCCTGAGATTAGGTGTTAAGCTTATACCTAAGCCCATGGCAGGTATTGTACCTATTGAACTTTTGAAAGAGGAAAGTGTAAAGGATGATTATGTTTTAATTGATAATGATATAATAATCCTTAAAACTTGGGAATATGCAGCTAAAAAGAACAATACAAACATTAAAACCTATTTGACTTATCAAGATTTCTTTAATGACATTAATCAAATTGACAAAGAGACAATCATCTATATTGATTCTGATCTTGGAAATGGTATCAGAGGAGAAGAGATTTCAAAAAAAATATATGAAACAGGTTTCAGAAAAATTTATTTAGCTACAGGCTATAATAAATCCAAGTTTAGTAAACTACCATGGATTGAGGAAATAGTAGGAAAACATCCACCTTTTCAATAAAAAACTCAGACGTAAATAAAAATTATAAAAGGGATCTAAATACAATATGGGATCGTTGGAAAATAGGTTGGGGGGGCAAACCTAAAGGTTAGTTACAAATATTTAGGTATATATACTGAAGTCAAAATACACATTTACATCCCTATAGGGTATAAAATAGATTGTGTAAATGGTCATTAGAGACTTAGAAAAAGTAAAAACTATTAGGGCGTGTCCTTATAAATAGAAATACTTCCACTCTAAGTTATAATTTGTATAAACATTTTTTCAATGTCTTTGCAAATATATAAAGGATTAAGAAAATAAGGTTATAAAGTTAATCAGATTATTGTTTAACTTTATCAAAAGTTATATTATGAAAAAAAATATCTTAAAAATATCTGAATTTGATCATTTTAAACTTGTTAAAAATATAGTTTCTCAATTAGCGCACGATTTAATTTCTCCCACATCCATGCTCCAATACCATATTAATGATAACTCAAATAATAGAGAATCCCAGGAATTGGCATTGGATAGTATTAGTCAGTTAAATAGTATTATTGAGCGGCTTTCACAATTTGATACAATCAATACTATACAACGTACTCCCATTTCACTTAACCATTTGGTAAACAGCCAAATTAAAATAAATACTGAAAAAATAGCCCGAAAATTGGGTGTAAAACTTGAATATTGCATCAATAATGAATTATGGATAAATATTGATGAATTGAAACTAGGAAGAGCTTTATCATATCTAGTTGAAAACTCTATTTATTTTGTTAGCAACTCTGAAGAGAAAAAGTGCATAATCACCAGCAAACAATCAAATAATGATTTAATTATAGAAATAAGTAGCAATGACAGCACACTTTCATCCATTAAGAATTTAAATGATTATCATCAGAAAAAAACAACCCTTAATACAATTTATAGCATCTATGTAATACAGGAAAATTTTAGTGAATTATTTATTAAAAGTAAGACCCAAGATAAAATAATTTATGGTGTAAAAATTCCTAATTGCATTATAAGCTATAAATATAAAACAGTTAGCAAACTATATGAATAATAGTAAAAAATTACAATTAATCAGTAAAACAGATCATTCTATACTGTGTATCGATGATGATAAAAGTTTTCTTTATCAAGTAAAAAAAACTTTAGATTCATATATGGTTTATACTGCAACTTCATTACGTTCTGCATTTTCAATTTTAGAACAAAATATTGTTGATACAGTTCTATTTGATTTAGATCTAAATGGAAAAAATAGTTTAGATATATTACCTGATTTTATAAAACAATATCCTCTCTTAGATATTGTTATTATCACTGCTTATAAAAATCCCAATTTTATAGTTAAGGCCATCAAATTAGGTGCTAGAGATTATCTATGCAAGCCAGTGTCTATTATTGATTTGAAGGCTTGTATAGAAAAATCTATAGTTGCAAAGAAGAATAAAGAGCATGTTAACGCATTAATTGGTGAGTTAGGCTCTGCAAATTCATTTTTAAAAATTATTGGAAAAAATGAACGCTTTCAACAAGTAATAACGTCTGCCAATAAATTAAAAGGGCATCATGATGCAAATATTCTTATTCAAGGTGAGAGTGGCACTGGAAAGGAAGTTATTGCACGTTATATTCATCAATTAGAGAAAAATATAAAAAAGAGACCATTCATTATTGTAAACTGCGCTGCTATTCCTGAAAACCTTGTAGAATCTGAACTATTTGGACATGAAAAAGGAGCATTTACTGGCGCAATAATGAAAAAAATTGGCAAATTCATGCTCGCAGATGGTGGGGATATATTTTTGGATGAGATTGGTTGTTTAAATGGACCCATCCAGAGTAAGCTGCTTCGCGTATTACAGGAAAAAGAATTTTGTGCAGTGGGATCGAATCATATACAACAATCAAATTTTCGAGTGATTGCTGCAACAAATGATAATTTAGAGAAAATGGTCGAAGAAAATAAATTTAGGCTAGATTTATACCATCGGCTATGTACTATAATTTTACATGTTCCTGCACTCAGAAATCGTAAGGATGATATTAGAATATTAGCATCCTATTTTCTAAAAAAACATTCAAATACTCATGGGAAAAAAATACTTACAGAAAGTGCTGTAAAAAAATTGTGCGCTTATAGCTGGCCAGGTAATATTAGAGAGTTAAAAAATGTCATACATAATGCATATATTTTAGCTGAAAATAATAAAATAAATAGTGAAGATATTTCACTGCCCAGCAAAAAAGTACATAACATACCTAATTTTTATGAAGTATCTAATATGCCATGTTGTAAAGAAAAAGTATTACCATTAAAAACATTTTTATTACACGCAGAGCAATCATATATCAATTCATCCATTGAGACTTTTAGCGGAAATAAACAAAGAACTGCATACAAATTAAATATTTCACCCTCTACATTATACGGAAAATTGCGACAGTGGAAATCGGATTTAGGGGATATATAAACTGTACTACTGAATACCTAATATTCTACGCAATGCCATGATTTACAATCACCAATATCTATGCTGAATTGGTAGTATGATATAAGATCCGCTAAACAAAGAATTGTTTTTAGGAACATTCCTTTATGTAGCTTATCCAGAAAATCCAACGCGATTGATTATATACTCTTATGTATTTGCCTTCATTGGATTTGCTGCGAAAGCGATGTGATAACTTAGGTGTTTGTATCAGCCAAGTTGATCAAGCGTTTATGCATTACCAATAGTGAAAACATAATAGTCGCTGTTTGCCCTTGCATACAAGACTTCACTTATCAGACGTATAGATATACGGTTGATAAGTGAAGTCTTGTTTACTGGTTTGGCGCCTAAGATGGGCGTTCCCAAAGGCAACCCCATCAATTTAAATGCGAAAAGTCCTGTCATACGATACACTTCAGAATCCAATGTTTAAAAAACATATCTGAAAAAATAATTGATTTATTTTCCCTATATACAATTCCTTTTCCTTCCAAATATTTCAATGATTTTTGAACAGATGATGCACTTCCCAATCCAGAAATAGTCAGGCATTCATGTGAATAAAGGCCTTTGCCATTTTGTTCGGCAATTGCCTCCAATAGTAATTTGCGATTATGTGTTAAACCATCCCAAATCATCGTATAGGTAAATGATTCTCTAGCAATCAGCTCATCAATGGCCTGTTTAATTGCATTTATTGTAATAGTGCCTGTCTTGACATTTCTATCCCATAATACAGAGCATAACATTTGAGTATAATATGGATGGCCTTGTGTAATATCTAGAATACACGTGACTATCTGTGCATCTATTTTAATTTTTCCTGCAGAAAATTTCTGTTTTATAAATGATGAGAACGCCTTAAATTCGATCTGATTTAATGGAAACATGCGACCACTTTTATAAAAAGGTCGCTCAGAATCATTAAAAATTTTGTGTATTAAATGGCGACGACTTCCCATGAATACATAGGCAGTTTTTTTATGAGATTGTATTATTCCTCGCATGCTTCTTTCAATAGTATCATTTTCAATGCCAAGTATTTCCTGAAACTCATCAAATACAACAACTGCACGTTTTTTCCTTTTGATCGCATATTTTTCGACAGATTCATATAAATCATCCAATAAGGGCGCTAAATTTTGAGATTTTTGATTATAATCGAATTCGAATTCTGGAATTCCATCACTTTTTAATACTATTTTTGGAATGATTCGCGGAAAAATATCTTTTAAATGTGCAATCACCTGATCCACTTTTCCTTGAGTACCTTTGGCAATTGCTCTCGCATATATGTCAATAAATTTATTCGTTGATGTTGCTGCATACAGATTAACATAAAAAGTAAGTGTTCCTTTATTTGCAAGCTGCGAAAGAACTTTTTTAATCAATGATGTCTTGCCATAACGCCGTGGAGAATGAATGATTACATTTTGCCCACGTGATAGGTCATTAATTAAATCGTTTATTTCTTTGTGGCGGCCTGTAAAGTATTTTCCAGAAACTTCTTCGCCATAATAAAATGGATTATCCATATGGTTGTATCTCCAGTCAGATAATATAATTATCTTTTTAGTAGTATACTTAAAAGGATAATCATATCAAGCCATTTTTCAACAACCCCTTTCATTAAAAATGATATCCAACGGATATGGTTATCTATACCACTTCAACTATTACAGTTGAAAAATTTTCCGAGATCAGTACGGCGCTATGTGTTTCGGATTCATAGCCTTTAGCTTTGATAATGAATCCATATTTTTTTAATTTTATAAGGTACCTCTAATCATTTCCGACCACCATGCGTTTACAATATTCCCAAAAGAATGTCGTGCGGTTAAAAAAGGAAAGTGCCCAGCATTTTCAATAATTTTCGACTTTGTATTTTCGATGAGCTTTTCAAATTGGCTCACTTCTTGCGCTGAAACGATTTTATCAAGCTCAGCACCGATAACAAGACACTCTACTGGAATACGTTTACAGGTATTAGTCATGTCAATGTAGGGCAATATATTTTCTGCAGCATAGTTGTAGCTGTCTGAATGATAGGTCCACTCATTCATTATTCTTTTGGCTTGATCATCGGGAATCTCAGGGAAATATAGCGGTGCGTAGTCCATACAAAGTGTTTTAAAATCATCATTATTTTTGTGGCTCTGTGTATATTTTGATTCAACGTCTTCTTGTACCGGATTTTTCATGTCCGTTGCCGTGTTGGACAAATAATCAAACCAATCTGATGATTTTACAAAGGTCGTACACAGGATCCCAAAATTAAATAGATCTGGATATGCAGCCAATGTTTGCATGGCTACATGTCCACCAAATGAATGACCAAACAAACCTAGTGGGTATGACCCTTTGAACGTTTGTGCCGCAGTAGCGACAGCATCTACATATTGATCTAGGCTATATTTTCCATCAGATGGTGGAGTGCTGTTACCTTCACCAGGAAGGTCTAACAAAACAAGATCAAAAAGATTGGTTAGCTCAAGCAATCCTGGCAACAGGCTTTTATGATTTAATCCTGGACCTCCATGCAGACAAATTAATGTGGGCTTGCCTTGCATCTGGGTGTGATACACTGCAAGTGTTCCTGAAGTCGTTTTTATTTCTTTATGAATAAGATGCATCATCGTCCCTTTGATATTTCTATTCCATAGTGGGGTTGCTATTCACCATCTCCTGAATCTCCGCAGTTGTTGGTGGCATACTGATATAAGTGGTATTTAGTGTGCTTAATTGATCGATGATTTCACTTTTTTGCATGCCAGTCATCATATAGCATTGTATGTTTGGGTGATAATCTATGGCCAGTGCAATCACATCAAATCCATCTTTTGATTCATTCAAATTCAAATCAGATATAATGATATCGATGTTATGATTCGTTAATATGTCGTTTGACTCTTTATAATGGGACTGGTGAAAAATAGCAATTTGTGGGGTTGTTCAAAAATGTCCAGATTCAAGGCCTCCCGCAAACTCGTAACCGGAGCGTACATGCGAGTACGTGAGGATTGCGAGTGTAGCGGGAAACACAGAAGATGGGCGTTTTTCAACAACCCCATAATTCAATGCCGTGTGATAGGTGGCCTGTATGCCATTCGCGGACATATAGTCTTCTAGGACTGATTTTAGAACGGTTAATATATAGTTTTCATCATTTACAAGTAGAAACGAAGGACTGTCATTAAACGCCCATCTGCTATGTTGCCCACTTCGCCTACAATCCTCACGTACTCTCGTGTACGCTCCGGGTGCAGACTCGCAGGCGCCTTGCATCTGAGCATTTAATGGCAGTCCTTTGGGTTGCCTCTGGATAACTTCACTAGCTAGAAAATCAATGAGGTCACCAACTGTTAATGGCTTTGGTACAAATGCACTCGCACCCAGATCAAATGCTTTTTCTTTATCCGCATCAATGCAGCGATTGGTATGTACCATGAGCATTACATTCGGATATTGATCTCTAGCGATGGATAAAAACTCAAAACCCGTCTTATCATCCGCCAAATCAATATCCACAATCGCATGCGTGATGGCCTCTTTCTGAAGCAATGTCACGGCCTCGTCCACAGTATGCGCATCGTATAGCGTAATGCGTTCGCTTAAGTCAGCACGTTCCTTAATCGTATTGCGTACGGACGCGCGATACAATATCTCATCTTCTAGCAATAAAATCTTATACGATCGTTCATTTTGCTTAAGCTGATCGACTTTCTGGCTGCGTTTGTCATCAGTAATCGATTGATCCGATACAAGCAATGCATCCGCAAGCGTGTGTGGCAATTCATTCTGCTGAATCATATCCACACTATCGCTCATGGGCAAAGTAATTACAAATTCCACACCATCCGGGTTTACTGAATTACGCGCAATGATCTCACCGCCATGCAAATTCACGATCTTTTGTGCACTGGCCAAGCCAATACCAATACCGCCTTTTTTACCTTTGGTAAAAAATGACTCAAATAATTGAGGAAGATCATCTTCCGAAATATGGGACCCCTTATTGCCGATAATCAATTGCATATATTTTTTATTATTCATTTCAATCGGAATGGTTTGAATCCACATGAACATATCACCCAAATCATCCACCGCCATCATGGCTTCAATGGCATTGCTCATAATATTAATGATCACACGTGACATGCGTTCACCGTTTAATAATGGCTGATGGCCATGCATAAAAAGGTAATTGAGTTGCACTTGTGCATTTGAAAAGTGCTGGGCAATAATATTGATGGAAAACGTTAATACATCACCAATCGGCGTCGGCGCCACTTGCAATGTCACATTGCTGGCAAAATCCATGATATCATTGATCATGAGTTCCACATGGTTGATGGAATTGCCAATGGCTTTTTTGGCATCTTTTAGAAGTACTGGATCTTTCTTGCACGCATCCAAACTATTGAGCACGGATTTAATGAGCGAAAATGGCTTTCGCACATCATGTGCCAGCATGGATGTCGTCTGCCCGATGGCGGCGAGTTTGGCGTTTTTCTTTGCTTTGTTTTGATATAGTTTTAATGCACTAATAATTGAAGAGATATTCTTTACCAATTTTTTTAACTCACAACTCTTTTGATTGGGCAATACAATATCAAAATTACCTGATGCTAATGGTTCCATTTTATTGGATATAGTGCTTAATGGTTTTATAATGATACCTTTTAACATTTGGGAGATCGTTATAAAAACAACAATTACAAATGGGATGAACAAAAATACAACTTTCCATAATTGAGGGAATGTAAGGAACTCATGAGTATCTATATAGTAGATTTTTTTAAGATAGCCATAATTATTGTGTCCATATACTATTCCAATATATAGAGTATATAAATTATTATTATTATTAATGCAGGCTTTGTACTTTATATATTTGGGGTCACAATCTTGTGACTTTGTATCTTCTATGAACTCTTTGATTGTGACCACTTGAGCATCTACCAACTCCTCTTTTTCCTTAATTCGTTGAAGATAAAATTGAACAGCATCTTCTTGATGGAGAAGCAAGTTAGATAGGATTTCATATATCTGAGACTCTGAAGATCTGATATATTCTTTTGCTTTATTTTCTATCTTTTTATTTTCTCGAATTACCTTATACTGATGATTGATTATCGCAACAACCGCAATAAAAAGAAAAAAAATCACTGAAAGGCAAAGGTTAATCTTTGTTGATAACTTCATTTTGGCGATATAATTCTTAAAATTTCTTGTTTGTAATTACTTGATTTCATGACCATAATAGGACGCTTTGGATGATTTTTATGATTAAATATTAATTTTCCAGTAACACCATCGATTATCTCTGTACCATAGAGTGCATCTTTAATATGAACTCCATCAAATATACGGGTTCTTTTTAGTGCATTGAATAATAGCATTGCAGCGTCATAGCTATGAGGTGCTGTATCTGTAATATCCTTACCGTATTTTTTATAATATCGTTTTACAAAATCTTTTGATACCTCTGTTGGGTAGTCTGGGAGCCATGTTGTGACTGAATACCCTACGAATGAAGTGTCTCCAATAATATCAAATGATTTTTTTGTCCATATCCAAGCATCTCCTCCTAAAAAAACTGTTTGAACGCCAGCTTTCAATATACTTGAGATAAGCCCAGCAACTTGCATCGCATAGTTAGGTAGAAAAATGCTATCAAATTTATATTTTGCTATTTTTTCAGATATCCTGCTAAAATCACGATCTTTTTCGAGAATATTTAATTCATCAACTATTTTTCCACCCAAACTTTCAAAAGAATCTCTATAGGCATTTGCTAATGAAACACAATATGGACAATCAACTGCTTTAATGATCAATGTTTTCTTTTTTTTCAATTCATTATAGGAAAAATTGGCGATGGTTTTTCCCTGATATGAATTATTAAAAGAAGCCATAAATACATAATCGCCTATTTGTGCAATTCGATCATCTGAACCTGATGGCGTAATCATGGGGATTTTCAATCTTTGTGCCTCCGGTCCACCCAGTAAGGCCAAGTCTGAACATACATATCCAATAACCGCAGAAACACCTTCCGCATGAGCTTTCTTTATTTGCTCAATTGCCTTTATTCTGCTGTCAGCCATGTCATATTGGACGAATTTTATACGAAATTTAAGCTGAGAATTTTTTCGTACAAAATCATCCCAGGCCATATTTACACCATTAAGCAAATTCTTTCCATAAGGATCATAGCACATTGGATCTGACTTTGAAAAAGTATGAATCAAGCCCACTTTCACATCATGCTTGTCTTTTCCAAAGCAAGTCGTTGAATTAATTGAGCTAGATAAAATGGCTATACATCCAATTAAACCTATATATTTCCATATATGCATATTACCCCCACCAAAATATTTATAGATATAGTTCGGCATATATATCCAATGCTATCCTGGTCATCTCTCGATTAAATATACATCGTCCTTGCATTGAATTATGTTCACTTTTGCTAGCAACATATTGTGAATAATGACAACTTTTTTGACATATAGCTTGTGCGATACAGTTCTGACACTCCAGATGTTTTATTTTTTTAGGAAATAAAATTTTATTATCAATAACTTCATATGTTTTTTTCCCAAGAAATGATGGACATGGATATAATTTACCCTCACATGAAATCGCAAATACATCTTTTCCATAACCGCAAAACCCCATCTTTTTCTTGCCATGATCTATTTTCTTTATTGCTGAAATCAATTCCTGTATTCTTTTTAAACTCTTATAATCCTTTGTTTTTAGAAATTGAGAAATTTTACTTTTTAATAATGCGCAAAAGTTTCTTGCAGTTTCTTCACCCATTGTTTGTGTCGCACATGGCGAATCACATGGTACGAAACTAATTAATTTACATGGAAGATTAAAGAGATACTCAATATCTGCATGTAATTTATCAACCGTTTGGTTTTGGAGGGTTGCAATTATTTTTGTCGACAACTGAGCATCGTTCATTTTTTTTAGCATCTTCTCTATATACGTCATATCTGATATGGATCTATTTTTTTTCATTGTTTGGTGAGAGCCATCAATACTGATTGAAATTGAAAATGTCTTATCAATAAAGAAATCGACAATTTTACTGGTAAGCAAAGTACCATTCGTCACAATTCCATAAGTGATAAAGCTATTTTCATACATAATTTTTTCATCACAATAGCTTACCAATTTTTTAATCAATTCAAACTCTAATAAAGGTTCTCCACCATAAAATATAATATGCACTTGCCTGTATTTTTGTTCCATTTCATTTAATAATGTAATAATTTGCTGTAAATTATCTTCTGCATATGCCTCATGACAATCACTATTATTCTCATTTGCAATATAACAGTACACGCATGATAGATTACATTTCTGCGTAAGTTCAATAAATAAGGTAATGGAAGTATCGCATTCATTTGATAAAAGCACAGGATCTCTACTGTTATTCAGTAGAGATCCTGTTTCTATATCACATATTCGATTTAGCAGTGAATCATAAATAAACTGCCTATTATTTTTAGTAAAAGAATAATTCATAATAATAACATCAATTGCTTTTTAGAGAGCAGCCTAAGCTAATTACTGTACCGAATGTCACCCATATTTTAGCTGATCCAACTTTAACTTCACGTACTATCTTATTTTTCAAGTTATCACGAATTTCTAAAACATCTTTTTTTTCATTTTTTTCTTTTCTGTTTTCATTTTCTTTTTCTTTTAAAAAATTATCTTACTGAAAAAACGCTGCCAAAAATGTATTTGAGGAATCGACATCTATCCTTATTTTAAAACCAGCATTATAAAGCATCTGACTTAGTTCATCAGAGGATAAAGGAGCATCGGGTACTAGCGGTGCTTCTGAAAAGATCATCAATGCTAAGTATCTAGCATCCTCAGTATGCCATCCAGAATAGCTATTAGGCAAAACAGGGTCGGTAATAAACAATGCCCCATTTTTCTTTAATGCAGTTTGTATGGCTTGAAGAGCTGAGAAGCGAATATCTGACGGCATTTCATGTAATACCTCATTTAATATAACAATATCTGCTCCAGATGCAGGAACTCGAGTCGCACAGCTTACTTTAAATTGAATATTATCGCCTAATCCTAGGGATGCCTTCTTTTCATTAGCTAGTTGAATGGCGTCATTACATGGATCAAACCCAATAATCATAGTGGATTTAAAATGCTCTGCTAGGCGAAGTGAAAAATTACCTGCACCACAGCCTATATCATAAATTACACCACCATTTGCTAAACGATGTTCAAGATCAGGCATTTTTTTTAATGCAGTATCAATGAAAAAATTGGCAAAACGTCGACCATCCGCTGACACCCCATTTAAAGCATGATCTCCAAATCTTCTCCAGTCCGAAGTTTTTCCTGATTTAAATAAATTCATGAAATGTGGATAGCCAATTTCACCGACGCGAAGATAGCATTCTGGCAAACTTCCTATATATTCATCACTCGTATCATCAGTTAATGCACGCTGCCAATCACCTTGAAATGATATCATTCCATTTTGATTGATATGAATAATATCAACGGCTTGTATAGCATGTAGCCACGCACTTATATATCTATCTGGATATGTTGTTTTCCCCACAAATTCTGGAAATGCGACTGATCCTGCGGCTGTAGCGTTTGATAGATCCTGAAATAAACCTAAGCGCATTCCTAAATCAATTGCATGAACACCATGGTATCCATTAAGCATCCGACGCATTAATAAAGATGGTCTCATATTGAAAATCCTTTGGCCTAATCCAGAATAGAATTATTGCAATTTTTAATGAATCTATCAATAAAAATATTGATAACCATATATATATCCACTAACCTAATACTATGGATTTATTCATTCCTTTTTGAGTTGGGAACTAATTATGACTGCAATGCATGTGGTGCCGCATGTTGCAAACATGGTCTTCTACCACTTGTATCAAAAGAGAGCCAGAATATGCTGTTACAGCATCCATTGCTCGCATATTTTACAAGTGCTTATAATCCCAATTTTCACGCAATTAACAGACCTGCAAGATGTTGGTACCTAGATGAATATAATTATTGTAAAATAGAAAAAACAAATAATTATAATGATAAACCTATATTTTGTAGAATGTACCCTTTTAAAGTCATGTTATCAAATAATAAACCCTTTATTCATGTAGTATCATTATGCCCAGAAATGAAAATTTCATTCCAACAGGGGGAGGAACTGCACCCCCAAATTACTGCCAATGCAGAGGAATTATTGAAATCCGAAGTGGTTAGAGAAATAGATATTCCATTGCAGCGCTTTGAACTAGAAAAAGATATATTTCAATTAATAAAAAAGCATTTAACACAATCCTGCTATATTTATTTTACTACTGTTCAATGCAATCTAGTAGCTAAAACAGGGCAAAAAAGTAGTTTAGAAAAAAAACTAAACACCTGGATTGACTTTCTTAAGATCTCAGATCTTAACTTAAACAATACACATATAACTTATGAACTAATAAGGATTACAAGCATTATTCGCATGTTGCTAACCAACATTCCGATAGAGAAAGTGCCTTATATTCTACTTGCGTTATATATATTTATGCTTATTTATAATGAATCGAATAATAATCTAGAGAAATCAAATTATATATTTAGCTACTTCTCATTATTAGATGTAGCTAGTACAGTAAATTCAGTTAATTGACGGGTATAGTTTCTTAAGTTTTATCC
>CAYZSU010000050.1:0-9579 GCA_964480565.1 uncultured Myxococcales bacterium
GTCAAACGAAGTTTGACCTGTGAGTACCACGGGCTTGCCCGTGGTTATCTACTTACTAAAAAATAACGAACTAGGGCGTTTTTCAACACTCCCATTTAAACAAAGGATCAATAATCGATTGGTATTTTTCCTCAATAATATGACGTCGTAATTTTAGCGTTGGCGTTAATTCTTCCTTTTCTATGCTAAAAACATCCGGTAAGATCGCGTATTTTTTAATCGTTTCATAGGATGCCAAATTCGCATTCACCGACTTAATATGCGCATCAATGGTCCGTGCCGTTTCATCATTTAATTCAGCTGTCAATGTAATCAATGCGACCAAATACCGTCGGCCTTCGCCAAACACAATCCCATGCGCTATCAATGGATGTGCAATTAACTTGGATTCAATATAGGTCGGCGAAATATTTTTTCCGCCCGCTGTAATAATCATCTCTTTTTTACGACCTGTTATTTTCAAAAAATCATTATCCACCCATCGACCCAAATCACCGGTGCGAAACCAGCCATCAGCTGTAAAGGCTCTTTTTGTTTCTTTCGGATAATTTAAATATCCATTAAAGACCATATCCCCTTTAAGCAAAACTTCATTGTCCTCGCTTAGTTGAATTTGCATATGTGGCAAGGCTTTTCCAACAGTGCCCAGCCGAAAATCATTTAACTCATTTACAGCCACTGCAGCAAATGTTTCTGTCAACCCATACCCTTCAATAATTGAAATATCTGCCATAATAAAAAACCGTGCCACTTCTTGGGATAAATGAGCACCACCACAGATAATACTATGCAATTTTCCGCCAAGCATTGTTCTCAATTTTGAAAAAAACATTCGATCAAATACATAACGCAAACAAACAATCCAAAACGGTACTTTTCGATGACGTTCTTTGCACGTCACATATGTATTACCCACAGACAACGCAAGCTGAAATAACTGTCTTTGCCACAGTGGCTTTTGACTGACAGCAATATGTACTTTCTCATAAATTTTCTCCAACATACGCGGCACACCGCAAACAAAATTTGGCTGCATCGATTGATAGACCTCAGGCAATTGCTCAATACTCTGAGCATATACCGCCTGACATCCATAGGCGAATAAATAAAATTGTATCATACGCCCAAGCACATGCGACAACGGCAACCATAATAGCCCACGATCCGCGTGATTGAATAAAAAAATATGTTTAACTGCATTTATTTCTGCGGCAATATTTGCATGAGTAATAATACAGGCTTTGAGCTTACCGGTAGTACCGCTTGTATAGACATACGTTGCTGGCGCAGACAATTCCTGATTAATTTGATCAAATTTCAAAGTGCTACTAGCATGATGAATCGCATCCCAGACACCCTGATGCCGTCCATTCTCTGTGATCTGCCAGATATGAAATTCAGATAATGACCCATTCTGTTTGATCTTATCAAGACGCCTTGCATAATCATCATCATATACCACGATCAAAGTAATATCGCACTCAGTTAAAATATGACTGATTTGCTCATCCGTATAGGTTGGGTAAATTGGCACTGATATCGCCTGATTAGCCAATATCGCAAAATCCGTTAACGTCCATTCATAGCATGTTGGCGCCCATATGGCCACGCGATCGCCCGCACAAATACCTTGCTCTTTCATGGCAAACGCCAAGCGCTCTGCATGCATAATCATTTCTTTGTATGTGTGTGATTTCCATTGTTGCGCTCTTTTAAAATGCACACATGGCTGATCATGCAAAGCCTTGCTCATCTCATCAATGGATGTAAGTATATGCAAAATTACCTCACTCAATGGGGTTGCCCTTAGGAACGCCCGCCTTCGGTGTTATCCAACAAATTGATTTATGTCTAGGGCAATTATTCAATAATAAACGCATCACCATAATATGAAATTCGCGGTTTTGTTTGGTCAAATAATACAGCTATGACATCAAAATGACATTGCATATCATCGAACCGACCATCGCTACCCATTAGAAATCGTTGGGACGCTCGAATGATACGTTTTTTCTTGCGCGTATCAATGGTCTCTTCTGGTAAACCAAAATAGGCATGTTGTTTAGAGCGAACTTCAATAAAATGAAGGTCCTTTTTCTTCCTTGCAATAATATCCAATTCACTGTCCACATAACGCATATTTTGAGAGATGATTTGAAAGCCATTGGCTTTTAAAAAATCACATGCACATGCTTCACCAGCATCGCCTAAATCCTTTGATTTCATGGAGAAAGGAACTATCATGATATAATCAGAAAGGCAATGAATGGGGTTGTTGAACAACTCCCAAAGTTGCTATTTAGAGGGCCGTCCCTGAAAGAAAGCATTCACCCACGCGCCAAGCCCCTAAAAATAGACATATCACATCAGGGCGATTGCATAAAAAATTCAGTGATTTGGTGGTTGAGCGAAGTCGAAATTAGCAGAGTCAACGTTCAGTGATTTGATGGTAATCCCATCAAAGAAGTTGTTTTAATTCATGCAATACATTCAATGCTTCCAATGGGGTCATCGCACTTGTATCAATATCATTGATACGACCAACGATCTTACTATCCGGTACATGATCAAATAACTGGCATTGCACCATAGAGGCATGATCTGCAGTGTCTTGATGCGCGGCCAATCTGGGCTGTCCAATCTCATCAAGTTCCGTGGACTCTAAATTATACAGCACCTCATTGGCGCGGGAAATAACTGTTTTTGGCAAACCAGCCAACTTTGCCACTTCTATACCATAGCTACGTGATGTACCACCTGCAATTAATTTACGAAGAAACACAATCTCACCAGCCCACTCCTTGATTGCAATTTGCATATTTCGAATACCAGGTTTTGTGGTCGCTAAATCAGTGAGTTCATGATAATGCGTCGCAAACATCGTGCGAGCCCCGATATGATCATGCAAATGCTCTGCAATGGACCATGCAATGGCCAAACCATCAAAGGTTGATGTCCCTCGCCCAATTTCGTCGATAATAATTAAACTACGATTACTTGCCTCATTTAATATTGTGGCCGCCTCTGCCATTTCAACCATAAATGTCGATTGACCTTTTGATAATGCATCCGATGCACCAACACGTGTAAAAATACGATCAACGACGCCAATATGTGCTGATTTTGCAGGAACATAAGACCCGATTTGGGCCAAAAGAACGATCAGCGCTGTTTGGCGCATAATTGTTGACTTACCCGCCATATTTGGCCCAGTAATCATCATAATCTGCGAATCAGTATCATCCAAGCGTACATCATTTGGAATAAAACGCTCAGATGTGCATAGGCGCTCAATAATAGGATGCCTGCCCTCACATATATCAATATAGCCACTACCATCAACTTCAGGTCGGCAGTAATTATATTGCGCGGCATTTGCAGCAAATGCCAAGAAAACATCGATTTGTGCAATGGCATCTGCAGCTGATAATATGTGCGGCACCCATGTTTGCAAATTATTGCGAATCAATACAAATAAATCATATTCCAATACTTTTGCTTTATCCTTTGCGCCAATCACACGTTCTTCATAGGTTTTTAACTCTTCTGTAATATAGCGTTCTGCATTGCTTAGAGTTTGTTTTCGAATATAATGATCTGGTACTTTATCCTTATGAAGATGGGTAACCTCCAAATAATAGCCAAATACTCTATTGTATCGAATTTTAAGGGATGAAATACCTGTTTTTTTACGTTCACTCGATTCCAACTTAGCAATAAATTGCTTTCCCTGACTCATCAACTCTTTCAATTCATCCAAGTCTGCATTTATTCCTGACTCAATAACTCCACCATCACGCAATGAAATAGGTGGATCAGATACAATCGATTGATCGATCAGCTGAATAATTTCAGAAAAATCACAGATCGTATCGTGCAAAATAGCCAATACTCCGGATACTGCACTGTCATTGATGGCCTGTTTAATTTTGTGGCATGATTTTAAAGACTGACTCAGTGCAATGACATCCCTTGCATTGGCTGAACCAATAGCAATACGACTACAAATACGTTCAATATCATAGATATCTTTTAATAAATCAGGCAATTGAACCATTAAATGCCTATTTTTGAGAAGCTCATCCACAGCATCCAATCGCTGATTAATTTGCAGGGGATCCATCAGCGGGTAGAGCAAAAAAGAGCGAAGTTTTCTAGAACCCAACGATGTATACGTTTGATCAATTGCATGCAGCACAGAACCTTGTTTTTTATTCTCAATCATTGTGGCACACAACTCTAAATTTCTTGATGTTGATTCATCCACGCATAATCGGTCATTCAATTGATAGCCATTAATATGAAACAATGACTCAGTCTTTCCTTTTTGAGTATCCACTATATAATGATATAATAATTTGGCCGCATGTGCAGCTACTGGCATTTGCGATTCCAATTCCAAATACCCTGATAGTTCCTGTAGTTGCAATGACGCCCCATCCAACAAATTAACATGACTGATCATAGTATTTGGAAATCGAGCAATTAATTTTAAATACAATTCTGATTGAGTATCTATTGTCTGCGCTAATACTACTTCTTTAGGATTTAAACGCGATAATTCATCACATACTTGCTGTATGGAGCTAAACTGTGTGGCCTGAAAAAAACTCGTAGAAATATCAGCTACAGACAATCCAATATGCGTATCCATCGTGCAAAGAGATACAATAAAATTATGACTTAATGCATCTAAGCCAAGGCCATCGGCAATCAGACCAGGTGTAAATACACGAGTGACTTCTCTTTTAACAATTCCTTTGGCTTGTTTGGGATCTTCCACTTGTTCGCAAATCGCTACTTTTTTGCCATTTTGCAAAAGCTTCGATAGATAGGGTTCCATCGAATGATAGGGGACACCACATAATGGAATCGGATTTGGATCCTTACTATTACGAGACGTTAATGTAATTTCAAGAATCTTTGATGCAATCTCTGCATCTTCATAAAACATTTCATAAAAATCCCCCAAACGAAAAAATAAAATAGTATCCGGATATTGGGATTTAATTTCTAGGTATTGGCGCAACATCGGTGTTAGCGCTTTAGTTTCTTTGGGATTTGGCATATGGGGCGTCTATCATGGCTTAATATCGGGATCAAGAAAAAGGTAGTATATTCTATTTATTTCAATGCCTGACACCGTATAAATCTAAATTATCTAAAATATTTGACAAAAATTAATTAGTTTGATAACAACTCGCTTCAATTCATGGTGCGCCATGAATGGGTCGCTAGCTCAGTCGGTAGAGCAACGCCCTTTTAAGGCGTGGGTCCCCGGTTCGAGCCCGGGGCGACTCACAATGACCCCATCGTCTAGAGGCCTAGGACACCGGCCTTTCACGCCGACGGCACGGGTTCGAATCCCGTTGGGGTCGCAATAAAAAGGAATAGCACAAATGTGTTATTCCTTTTTTTATTATCTCACATAGTTTCTCTGCAAAGCATTTTCTGGAATACGCAAGCCAACCTGCGAAAATGCCACTACAAACAGCAGTACTTTTTAGCAATCCTTGAATTCCTTCCTTATTTAAGCTATATATTCAAAACAATAAATCGTATTATTTAACCAATAAGGGGGGGGAAATGAAATTTAGACGTCGGTTTATGCTGTTCTTTATCGTCTTGAGCGCTATTGCACTTGTATCCTGGCAATGCGGAAGTTCAACAACATCAACAACGAGCACTGACTCGAGTTCAAGCAGCATCGCATTTCCAGATGGACTAGCCATTGCATCACCTACCGATGCATCAGAGGCTAATACTAATATTTCACTAATCGGCAAGGCAACGAGTTATGAAGTCGAATGGGCTGGCATCGATACAATTCTCAATGCAACATCATTAGCGAGTTGTGCCGCAGACTTTACCCAATTATTTACACAACCCTCTGATGCCAATTGTTATGGCCCTGAGATGGGTTATGAATCCCACCCAGAAAGCGGTACAGATGGTGATTTACCCGTGGGTGACTTGGGTCTATGGACGGAAAATGAAGGCAGTTCTACAGAAGCATGCGCTGCTGCTGAGCTCAATGCCCGCATGGACGGTATTAAAGAACAAAGCACTGCTGCACTATCACTTTTGGCCAGCATGGTATGCACAATTAACAATACATCCACACTCACCATGCCCAGCGCAGGATCATCGCTTAGTATGGCATCTGAGATGACCAGCATGGCTACAGCTGCAGGTGCAACGGGCATGACTTTCAATAGTGCAAGTATCAGTGTTGCCAGTACAACGGTCGGTTCCAGCACATATACGGATTATACCTATAGCATCAATATTAGCATTACAGGTGCCGTAGCCACCACACTGCAAGTGGACATGACGCATCGCCCATTGGACTCCAGTAACAACACCTATCGCGGTAGATTCAGCTATTATTTCGATAACCAGGATGCCATTGGTAATTGTAATCGTGATTTTGGCGCATTGAATACTGCGGATATCACAGAGCTTGGATCCGTGGTATATGAAAAAAGTGCATCCACATCGCTTAAATTTGATGCGCGCTACACACAAGCTTGTGGTGCTAGCAATACAGCCGTACTGGTCAGCAATGAATTGGACCCAACGGTAAAAGCCAAAACAGACAATATGGCAGGCGGCCCGGATATCAGCGGATGGGCAGCTAATTTTAACAAAGTTGTGGCAGATTTCGATCCAACCACCAATATCGGCAATTTCATTCTTGCCTGGCAGGCAGGCGCTGGTGATGGTGCAATTCGCGCATTCAACCTTACTTTAAATGATGCTGATAGCGATGGCTACTTGGAAGGTTCCGCATATTATGGTTTTGGCGATGACATTGCCACAGCTACTGGCGATATCGTTGGCATGTATTGCAATTGGGCTGGCCCCAATGGCGGTGCAGGCAATAATACAAGTGTTCGACTCGATAATTATGCACAGCGCCAAGTGATCGATGAAAGCAGCAGCACTGGTATTTTTGCAGCCACTACCAGCGATATTTTATATGCCCCCACCAATTTATGTGATATGGACGCCAGCGATGTTACAGCAGGGTATAAATATGATGAAGATCTGGATGGTACAGTGGATGTGATCAGTGCCTTCACCCATGAGCTCATCGATATTACGGATGCCACGGATGGTATTACAGCGAGTGGTTTCACATTGCCAACAGCACCGACAGGACCATAATCGATACGATAATTTCTACTAAAAACGCCCTCATAAAGAGGGCGTTTTACTTTTTGGTTTTAATGCTATCATGTCAATTCAGGGACTGTTGAGAAATGTTCAGATTCTAGGCGGACAGCGACTATTATATTTTTACTGTCGGTAATGCATAAGCGCTTGATCAGCGTAATTATTGCATTGGCATTCATTACGCTGTCACATCGCTAAACAGCAAATTCAATGAGGGCGCATACATACGAGTATGTAACCGATTTGAGTTTGCTGGACAACGCCGAAGATGAGCGTTTTGAGGGCAGCCCCATTCATGAAACACCATCTAATGGAAATATCTGGCATCATATATATAAAAAAACGGCCAGGAAATCCTAGCCGTTTTAGCATTTTTTTTAAATCCAATTAAAAACTATTGGGATTGCATAAATTTAGTTAATCGTGAAATCAACCGTGAAGCTTTACGCTTATGAATCGTACCATTTTTTGCTGTTTTGGCAATAACTGGAATTGCATTTGCCAATGACTCTGCATCACCCGCTTTTCTTACACGCTTAATCATCGTACGCATTGTAGATAATTGATGCTTATTTCGTTTATGTCGTTTAATATTTTGACGTGCACGTTTGATTGCTGATGCATGACGTCCGGGCCCTAGTTTCTTTTTTGCTGCTGCCATTTATATCTCTCCTTAATTGCAAAATTAGAAAAGCAGTGTTAACATCCGCTAATATGATTGTCAAGGGGTTATCTATCTATGAAAAAAGAATGGCAAAATTTAAGTCAGCGCATTGGCGTAATTAGTTTTTTCACATTTTTATCACGGCTTTTAGGGCTTGTCCGCGATAGCGCTGTGGCCTGGGGATTTGGTGCCACAGCCTCTGCAGATGCATTTTATGTGGCATTTCGCATCCCCAACTTGCTCCGCCGGCTTGTGGCTGAAGGCGCACTCACCATTGCATTTGTGCCTGTGTATACGCAATATCTCCAAAAATCAAGAAAAAGTGCTCACGAGGCATTTTGCATCATATTCACCTATTTATCGATTGTCCTAACGCTTCTTACCATGGGTGGTATTTTATTTGCACCTTGGATCGTCAAAGCCATTGCCTGGGGATTTTCACAAAATACCAATCAATTTGAACTCGCAATATACTTAACCCGCATCATGTTTCCGTACATAATATTTATCAGCCTTATGGCATTGGCCATGGGCGTATTAAATTCACTCAAACACTTTGCAGCCCCAGCTGCAGCGCCAATCCTACTTAATGTCGGCATTATCCTGGGAGCAACGGTGTTATCGCATTTCTTTTATGAACCAACCATTGGATTGGCTATCGGCGTACTCATTGGCGGCATACTCCAGCTACTGCTACAACTTCCTGTGCTTCACAAGCAAGGTATGTTGCCGCGATTTAACTTTAATTCCAAACACCCTGCCCTCAAGCAATTGCTTTTGATGATGATACCCTCTGCATTTGGCGCTGCAGTGTATCAAATTAATGTCATGGTTGTTACCTTATTGGCCTCTTTTTTATCCGCTGGAAGCATCTCGTATTTATTTTATTCCGATCGCGTTGCAGAGTTTCCTTTGGGTATATTTTCAATTGCCATTGCCACAGCCACATTGCCCACATTATCCAAATTTGCTGCAAATAAAGACATGCTAGCGCTAAAAGATACCATTCGCTATAGCTTGCAAATGAACCTTTTAATTACCATCCCTGCCAGCATCGGGCTCTATTTTTTAGCAGATATTATTATAAAGATACTTTTTGAGCGCGGGCATTTCACAAGCACTGCAACCGCACATACTGCCGCAGCGCTATGCTTTTTCGCATTCAAAATTCCGTTTATCGCTGGTGTACGCAATATTGTACCCATATTCTTTGCACTCAAAGATGCGAAAACACCGGTATATATGTCGACTATTGCATTGATCATCAATGCCTGTTGCGCGGTAATTCTCATGCAATTTTACGCTCATGTGGGATTAGTAATGGCACTCACTATTTCATCAGTGATTCAGTTTTTTCTATTGCTCTATTTTTTACGAAAACGCATTGGTTCAATGATGCTTGGCACACTATTACCAAGCATTATGCGAATTTTTTTAGCAGGTGCGGGCATGGGACTATTTTTAATCGGTGCCAGGCATCATTGGCACACAAGCCACTTATTTCCAATGGCAATTCTTCAATTGTTTCTTTTCATTTTTCTAGGCGGCGGCATATACTTATTATTGCTTCGTTTGCTGTCTAAGAAAGATTCTGCACTTATTCTCAGCATTCTAAAGAGACGATAGATAATTGATTGTATTTGGTGCCTTACCACCTGTCATGTCCCTAGTGATTGTACCTGGCATCTAAGTCATACAGTAATGACCGGAAAGTACTGTAAACACTGGATCCCGGA
>CAYZSU010000050.1:9679-15577 GCA_964480565.1 uncultured Myxococcales bacterium
GGCATCTAAGTCATACAGTAATGACCGGAAAGTACTGTAAACACTGGATCCCGGATCGAGTCCGGGAGGACAAGCGTGAGTCCGACGATGACATGCGGGATGTTTAAAATGACACGACTGTGCAATGACAAGCGTAAACGCCTGTCATGCCCGAATGCTTGTATCGGGCATCTAAGTCATACAGTAATGACCGGCAAGTGCAGTAATGCCTGGATCCCGGATCGAGTCCGGGAGGACAAGCGTGAGTCCGACGATGACAAGCGTGAGTCCGACGATGACAAGCGTGAGTCCGACGATGACATGCGTGAGTCCGACGATGACATGCGTGAGTCCGACGATGACAAATAGTTGGTGCCTGGCACCGAAAAATACATAAAAAAAATCCCAGGATGCCGAAGCAAAACCTGGGACCTTTGGGGGAGTAATATTAGTTACTCAATTTTTGCGACCTATTCCTCATTCTTCCGTCGCATGCGCATGATTGCCAATCCAGCCATGCCCAGCAGCATCCACATCTGTGACATTGGTGCACCGTTACCAGCCAAGCTACACCCCTGATGCGCGGTATTGGCTGAACCACCCTCTGCAGCATTGTCTTTGTTAAAACGGCCACCATTATACATTTCCTCTTTATCACCATGGCCATCATTATCACTATCATCTGACAATGGATTGGTTTCTATTGGAAAACCATTCTCATCCAAATCAACCAAACCATTACAGTTGAGATCTTCACCTATGCCAGCATTGTTATGTCCATCAACCAAGCCATCATCATCCGTATCCGATTCAATGGCACTGGTTTCTGTGCTACTATCATACTCACCATTTTGATTTTCATCCTCAATGCCATCTGGAATACAATCACCATCCGTATCCGCTTTATCCGGCCGTGTACCATAATGACGTTCATAACCATCAACCAATCCATCTTTATCAGTATCTGCTAGAACTGGACTTGATTCACCGATATCCACATGACAGTTATGATTCGCATCCTCATCACCATCTTTTATCTGATCACCATCAGTATCATCATTCATTGGATCTGTTCCAAGTAAGATTTCACATGCATCGCTTAATTTATCACCATCACTGTCCGGACCATTCATGTCTATATCACCTGTTGGTTCACACATTTCATATTTATTATTCTTCAATTCACATCCACCAAGCTCACCCGCAGCACTATCTTCCTGCTGATCACCATCGGAGTCTGCCAAGCATGGATTGGACTCATTGTATGAAATTTCACCATCATATTCCTGACCATCGCTTAAGCCATCGCCATCCGAATCCCATGCCACTGGATTGGACTGGGCATCGATCTCACCACGACCGGAATTAAAGTAATTACCACTATCCAAAAGTGCATAGAAGGCTTGTGCATTCGAGTAATCGTCACCTTGAAGTTCCACTTTATCGCTTAAACCATCACCGTCTGTATCAGCCGTTGTTGGATCTGTATCATGTTGCATTTCATTGGCACTACAACCATTACTAATATCCGCAATAATAGAGATGCTAAATCCAGGCACACCATCGCGATCTTCCTCACCATCTTTGAGGCCATCATTATCCGTGTCGCCATCCCTAGGACTTGTAAACAATTCACCGCGATCATCAGTCACAACACTATTCGTACGCTCACTAACATCATCAATACCATCTTTATCCGAATCCACACTCAATGGATTTGTTTCAATGGTTGCCATCAGGTCACGAGTAATTGGATCCAACGCATTCATATCACCTATGAACCCACGGCCATCGCGATCTAAATCCTCTTCTGCATCCTTCAAACTATCCTGATCACGATCCAATACCGCAGCCAATGCACGTCTGGATGGATGCGCTGTATTTTTTGCATATACGTCTTGGAATGGATCACAGCTATATTCAGACACAGGCTTATCTTCAACAAAGTTATCTTCTAAACCATACGATTCTGGACAGACATCAACACCATCTAGAATGCCATCACCATCGGAATCTGAGCTAAAGTATTTCAATCGTTGTGACGCAGGATTGCTTGCAATGGCTTCACTAAATGCATCGCATGCACCGGTTGGATTTTCAATCACATCTGGAATACCATCATGATCCATATCACCAAACGCTTTGGTACTGATGGATTCAAATGACCCACCATCCACTTGTAATAAATCTGGAACTTGATCCGCGCCTGTCTCTTCATCCCAATTAATTTCATCTTTAAAGGATAAAGGTGACATATCATGTCCGTCAGACCAATTCACCCATGCTGGATCTACCGTATAATACACATACTTATCCTGACAGGTATATTGACACTCTTCAACATTTTCAGCTGAATTCATAAGCGGACAGTTATCTACACCATCTGAAATACCATCACCATCTGTATCCGCATTATACGCATCTGTTTCATAATTGCCTTCCTCATGATGACCATTGAAGTTCACTGGCGACGACAACATTTTATTACGGCACGCCAATGTTTCAATACTTAAATACGTTCCTTGCTGCATTTCTAAATCCGCAATGCTAACTGTATTTAATGGACGCTTTGATTCAATAAAGATACAATGTTCATCCGCACAGGTCAGTAAAAAACGCTCATATCGGACACCTAAGGCGCTATTATTACCCAATTCACAGGTATCTACTTCAAAAGATCCATCTTCTTTTTTTGTACGCATTGGCGTATATTCGATATTTTTCACCCGATACCACAACCCTTGCGTTTGAGAATTACCAATAAATTGATTAAAGAAGCGATTGCGATCTTCATACCCATCATTGATTCCATCGCCGTCAGACTCACTATCTAAAGCATTAGGGATTCCATCACCATCTGGATCCGCAAATAATTCACCACTTCCTTCAGGGCCGTCTCCAGTACATCGTGTTGCTGACCCTAAAACGGCATCATAACCGTCCTGACATATAGTTTCGCCTCCCATACCATCTGGAATACCATCGCAATCCGTATCGTAATCCAAGAAGTTAGTTTCATTGGCATCATGACGACAGTTAAAGTTGCGATCTTCATGATTATCACTTAAGCCATCACCGTCACTGTCTAAACCTTCTGGTGCGTCTTGATTACAACCATCTTCACGTTCACATCGTCGTAAAACACGACAGTGTTCTTCACTGATTGCACCCAACTGCTCAATCGCATCTGAATCTACGCGTGTTGGATTTTCTGGATCATATGGATCACCATTATTTTGGCCAGGCCGTTGCCCACTTTGCTCATTTTCATTCACATCATCCATATGTAGTGTCCGGTAATCATCACAACCACTATTAATACCCTTCATATCATTTGATAATGTAATGATATCACTGACAGAACCCAATCCACCGGTGGACCCCATACGCGGCATCATAATAAAACGATTCAAATTTTCATCTTCAGGAATACGAATAGTAAACGATCCCTTATCCTCATCATAACCAAGTTCCTTACCACCAACATTCGTTGCACCACTCACAAACCCATATACATTTAAATTATCCTGACTTGGCGTAAATATCTGCAAGTACTCCACATCCGCTGTTTTTCGAGGACATTGCCCCTCATCTGCAGCCGCATCAGATACATAGCCTGAAAATTCATAATATTTATTTGTTTGTGTAGGATCTTTTTTCAATGTAAACACAACCTTATACTTATTATTCGTCGAAATATAATCATTTAAGCGATTCGGACCGGTAATTTGAATGGTATTTGCTTGTTGTTCGTCATTCAATGCACGAATACCATTATTATCGATAGTCAATGCATTCACATCACCACCATAGGCATGAATCATGGTTTGAGATAAATCACTACCAGACTCGTCTTCAATGACAATGCCTTTTTCATCCACATTATCCACAATAACTGTTGATCTAATGCTTGTTTGATTGGCATTTTTCCCAATAAAAATACCTGTATGACCACCAATAATTTCTATATTATCCAGTTCAACACCATCCCCATACACACAAATACCTTTCATGCCCGCAGGAATACCCTTAATAATAAAATTACTAATAGTCACATTTTTTGCAGTATCCAATATAGTAATTGCACATTCAGTATCAGAAGAACCCAAAGATGATACATCCAATATCGTTGACTTGCTTATGCACTTATCCCCATCCTTATTGGCACAATGACCGGATAAGTGGAACTTATTCTGATCACTACCTTTTGTATTTACAACTATTGACGATCGAACAGGAATATCCACATTAACTTCATTGCTAACAGTAATACTACGGCGACAGGCTGCAAACCTATTACTTGCTTCAAGGTTTGCAGCTACTAACGTAGTTAAAAGTGTAGTACTAGCTCCTGAAGCATCCCAATAATGATCATTAACAATACAATCATTATTGGGAAGTTTATATGCTGCCATCAACCTTACAGGTAACAATATCACTCCCAATAATAGCATTACTACATACAAACTCTGTTTATTTACTCGCATAAATACCTCCATTTACTTACCATGATATGTTTATTTATCAAATGATTGATTCCCCAATTCAATCCCAATGCTCACAGAATCTGTAGCATTGTAGGAGTAGTGCCCCCGACCACTCCAAGTACCGACCTCACCAGAATTTTCACCCTTAAATATTGGCATAGAATAAGATATAAATAGTGATGGGGAGTTAAATACGCCCAAATCAGCTTTTAAATGATATTTAGCCCCTATTTCTGCAGTCATCGCAAAACGATTTTCATCAACACCTCCACGCAAATCATTACTAAAAAATGTTTCATATCGATTACCAGCAGTTGCACCTGCATAAATGGATGCTGAATCTGCAAATAGATAGCCAGCCCCACCACCTGCATGAAGATAATGCTTCCAATGAGTGTTTCCATTTAACATTACATCACCATTTTCATCTAAAATATCTACTTTAACACCTTGGCTATCAGTTATTTCATCTGCACGTTCTCCCTGCCAACCTGCCTTGGCATACATATACAACCCACTATTTTCCAACTGATAGCGATAAGTGCCATGAATGGCTGCACCATATTTAAATTCTGATTGATTAAATTCAAAATAATCTGAACCTTCTCCCAAATCAGGCTTATCCGAATCGATTCCACCATCAAAGGTATACACACCGGCCAAACTAACACCCCAAAAATGTGCGCGTTGGCCTAATTTAGTAGCTGGTACAGGTCTTACTCCAGCAACAGGTGCTGATGCTCCTGCACCACTAACTTTCGCTTTTTTGCCAAGAACGCCACTAATAGCTGGATTACAAAGATCAAACTTTCCGGGATTTTTGGATTTTAATACTAGAAAGTCTGATCTATCGGCCTTTAGAAATGCATCCTGGCATTTTCGTTGAGTGGCAAAAGCAGTATCTGAAGCGTCATTTAATGCAGCAGGTGTTTTACATGCCTCTACAACGGCTTTTTTGCACTTTCTTAGATATCTTTTCGCATTTTCTACATCTCTATTAGTCTTAAAGTCTTTCCCTCTAGTAAGGTCTAAACTCAATCCCTGTTTAACGCTATTAATTTTAACCATATCCATTTCTCCTATTATTTTATGAGCCTTCACTAACATTATCGGTTGGAAAAGGAAAATGTTGCTAAGGTTTTACAAAAAAATCACTTTTTTTGAGAATATATGAAAATAGCTGATATTTTAGGCACATAGCGCATTACCCTACAAACAACTTTATCCGTCGCTACAGGTTCGGATAAAAAAATGCAATCGTATCTGTGCCTGACACTGAAATTCATGCACTCCAACACCAATGCTGTTATCACTGTACAACCATGTCATCCTGCAAAGCCGTGTCACCCTGCAAAACCATGTTATCCCGGAAAAGCCGTGTCATATATGGACCCGTTCTGAAGTCAATGAAAAAAGCATAAAAAAAGTAATG
>CAYZSU010000051.1:0-15319 GCA_964480565.1 uncultured Myxococcales bacterium
AAAAGTGGATATTGCCTGTATTATTATCACTCGTAATGAACCCTTTCCAGAAATGCTAAAAGAACTATGCCGAACAAATGGCATTCCACTGATGCGGACAAAGCTATTAACCTCTACATTTGTCAACCGCGCCACCCGATTTTTAGAATCCAGCCTATCTGCATCAACATGTATCCACGGTGTACTTCTGGATATTTTTGGCGTTGGTGTACTGTTGGTTGGAAAAAGTGGCATTGGAAAAAGCGAATGCGCACTTGACCTGATTTTACGTGGCCATCGACTTGTTTCTGATGATATCGTCAACATCAAAAAACGCCCTCCTTCCAGCCTATATGGTACAGGATCTGAAATTATTAAATATCATATGGAGATTAGAGGCTTAGGCATTATTAACATTCAAGATTTGTTTGGTATTTCTGCAGTCAGAGATAGAAAAGTCATTGAATTTGTTATCGAACTGATGGAATGGAACCCAACAGAAGAATATGATCGTCTGGGGATTGATGAAAACAGGTATATTATTTTAGATGTTCGACTACCGCTTATTCAATTACCCGTACGACCCGGTCGAAATTTATCTGCGATTATTGAGGTCGCATCGCGCAATCATCTATTAAAGTTAGGTGGCCATCATTCAGCAAAAAAATTTCAAGAAAAGTTGAATGAACACATTATGGCTGATATAAAGAAAATGTCTCCAGATATTTGGGATAAACTGGAATAAAGATTTTATCGAAAAACAGCTGATTATTTATAATCACATAAACATAAAGGAATATCACAGCTATGGTTGGAGTAATTGTTGTCACACATGGCCATATTGGATGCGAAATGATCACAGCCACAAAACGGATCATTCCGGATAGTGATCATATGATCGGTATTCCTATTGAGTCAGATGATCCTCCTGAACATATCCGTCAACAAATCATTGATGGAATTAAACTTGTTGACCATGGCCAAGGCATATTAATACTAACAGACATGTTTGGCGGCACCCCCTCAAACATCTGTTTATCTTTTTTAAACAATAAAAATATCGAAGTTATTTCTGGGGTTAATTTACCGATGCTCATTAAACTTGCCAGCCTAGACCCTAATACTGAATTTAGAACAACCATTGATTTTATTCAACAATATGGGCAACGCAATATTGTTATTGCTAGCCACATACTTAAACAGGCAGACTAATTATGGAAGCAACAGGAACATTTATAATTCAAAACAAACTTGGACTTCATGCAAGAGCAGCCGCTAATTTTGTCAAAACAGCAAACCGATTTCAGTCCGAAGTATTTGTTAAAAAGGATAATGCCACGGTTAATGGCAAAAGCATTATGGGTGTATTGATGCTCGCTGCTGCAAAAGGGACGTCCATTGAAATATGCACAAAGGGACATGATGCAACTGATGCATTAAATGCACTTGAGCAATTAATTAATGATAAATTTGGCGAAGACTAGCCACGCAAGCATAATAAATTATAACTGAATTGAATTTGTTGAACAATCTGCAAAGATAGACATTTTTGAACACTCCCTTTATGGGCAACCCATTCATTAAATGATATAGGACGCAATTGACCATGAAAACACGGCGATTTCAAACAACTGCAACATCCCCTGGTATTGCTATAGGAAAAACCTATTGTATCAAGCATGAACGCAATAATTACTCGCGCTATTGGATAAAAAATAGTGATATTGAGTTAGAAATTACACGATTAAAAGACGCTATAAAGAAATCCAAAGATCAATTGGATAAAATTCAAACTAAAATATGCCGTTTTCAAGGAACAGATCAGATCGAAATTATTGAATCCCATCGTCTTTTTTTACAAGATGACATGCTCGTCGCCGATACAATTAAACAAATTAATACCTATAAGATTAATGCAGAATGGGCATTGGATAAAATATTAGCGCAATTGCGATTATCATTTTTAAATATGGATGAAGACTATTTCAGAGAACGTCAACAGGATATTGATTATGTGGGACGCCGAATCATGGATAATCTTATGGGCACTCCAATATTATCATTCAATAATTTGCCCAATGAAGATCTTATTTTAGTAGTTCATGATATTTCCCCTGCAGAAGTTGCCTCCATTTCAAAAAATAATATTAAGGGTTTTATTATGGAATGTGGTGGAAAAACATCGCATACCGCAATCGTTGCAAGAGCATTGGACATCCCTGCATTATTTGGCATGAGTCACTTTATGGACAAAATTGCACATAATGAAACAATCATTTTAGATGGCGTACGTGGCGTTGCTATTGCATCGCCCTTAAAACGCGAACGCGTTCAGTATGAACGTACGCAAGAAAAATACCATGCATTTGAGAATGAGCTCATGAAGGATATTCACATACCAACACGAACCAAAGACAATCATCGTATTTACATCAATGGCAATATGGAGATTCTCGAAGAAATCCCATCGCTTCTAAGCCATGGTGCAGAAGGCATTGGGCTATATCGCACAGAATATCTTTTTTTAAACCGTTTAGACGAGCCATCTGAAGAGGAACAGTATAACAGTTATGTTAATGTTCTTACTAAGCTTGAACAAAAAGTAGTTACAATTCGTACAGTTGACTTAGGTGGGGATAAAATGCCACTTACTCAAGTATATGACTCGCAAATCAATCCAGCATTAGGTTTACGAGGCATTCGCTTATGTTTAAAAGAAACATTGATGTTTCGAACTCAACTCCGTGCTCTATTAAGAGCCTCTGTTCACGGAAACATGCAAATTCTATTTCCAATGATCAGTTGTATGGAAGAGATAATTCAAATAAAATCGATTATAAATGATATTAAAACTGAATTGGATGATCAGAATATTCCCTATGCACCCAACATACCACTTGGCATTATGATTGAGGTACCTTCTGCAGTAGCGATGGCAACAGAGTTTGCAAAAGAAGTTGATTTTTTTTCCATTGGTACAAATGACCTAACTCAATATGCCATGGCAATGGATCGCACTAATGAATATATTGCTCACCTGCATAACCCCTATGAGCCTTCCTTATTAAAAATGATAAAAGCAACAGTGGATGCAGCAGAAAAAGAACAAATCCCTGTGTCTGTATGCGGAGAACTAGCAGGTGATCCACTGGCTATTCCTATTCTAATTGGTTTTGGCATCAAAGCCCTGTCCATGAATCCTGTATCCATTCCAAAAGCCAAGCACATTTTACGAGAAATAACCTTGCCTGATTCAAAGCGCTATGTAAAACGCCTACTCAAGTTAAATACAGCACATTGTGTACATAAATACTTAAAGAAAAAAGTCCCCAAATTATTACCTGATGATTTCAAAAAATTAAAATTTGTATAATGGATTGACCATAACCCACACTCACTTCTTATTATCTTGACTTAATACTATAAATACACATAGTTACTTCTTGAATTTTTATTAATGAAAGGAATTTAACAATGAGCAATTCATCTTATTTATTTACATCCGAATCTGTGACTGAAGGACATCCTGATAAAGTATCGGATCAAATATCCGATGCCATCTTAGACAGTATTATCGAGCAAGATCCAAGCGCACGCGTTGCATGCGAGACAATGGTCACCACCGGCATGGCCATTATTGCTGGTGAAATCACAACCACAGCCAATATTGAATACCCGGCGATTGTACGAAATACCATTAAGGACATTGGCTATTGCCATCATGCCATGGGATTCGATTGGAACACATGCGGCGTCATGGTATCACTTGACAAACAGTCCCCGGATATTTCACAAGGCGTAAGCACTGGCGAAGGATTATACAAGGAGCAAGGCGCTGGCGATCAAGGATTGATGTTTGGCTATGCATGCAATGAAACCGATGAAATGATGCCCATGCCAATCACCTATGCTCATAAAATCACACGCCAATTAGCAGCCAAGCGCAAGGACAACACCCTTCCATTCCTGCGACCAGATGGAAAGTCCCAAGTCACCATTCGCTATGAAAATAATCAACCCGTTCATATAGATACAGTTGTTGTATCCACGCAGCATGATCCTGATATTTCATACGATGAACTAAAAGCAACAGTGATCGAACATGTTGTCACTCCGATACTTCCTAACAATTTAATCAACGATAAAACTCGTTATTTAATTAACCCCACAGGTATTTTTGTATTGGGTGGCCCGCATGCAGATTGTGGACTCACCGGCCGTAAAATCATCGTTGATACCTATGGCGGTCAAGGCAGCCATGGTGGCGGCGCATTTTCAGGCAAGGATCCATCAAAGGTCGATCGCAGCGCATCCTATATGGCCCGCTATGTTGCAAAAAACTTAGTGGCTAGTGGTGCTGTTGATAAATGTGAAGTGCAAATTGCCTATGCCATTGGCTATGCAGACCCCGTATCCCTAATGATCAATGCCTATGACACAGAAAAAACAGACATTTCCAATATCCAAAGTGCAGTTCGCGAATTATTTTCATTAAAACCTGCAAATATTATTAAAACATTGGATTTGCTAAAACCCATATATAAAGATACTGCCGCCTATGGTCATTTTGGTCGTACGGATGTTGATTTTAGCTGGGAACGCACGGATCGCGCGAATGACATTAAACAATTCTTAAAATTATAAACTCGGCCTCGTACCCAGGGTAGCAAGCATCTATCCTGGGTACTATTATTATAAGATAACTTATGATTATATCCCAAAAACCCACTAAAAAAAATAAGCGCGCACGCTATGCATTGCTTATCGAAGACAATGCCAATCATGCGGAATTGATTACAGAAATATTGGATCAATACTTTTCACCCATTGTTATTCACACCGTTGATAATATCGATTATGGATTGGAATTCACTGAGCAGACGAGCTATGATATTGTACTAACTGATGCGGTGATTCAAGATGAACCGATCACAATGCATATTGCATCGCTTCGAAAAAATGTGAATCATATTCCAATTATCGTTATCAGCGGACATGGTGATGAAACACTTGCATCTGAACTCGTCAAAAATGGCGCGACTGGCTACATTACAAAAACGCAGGATAATTTAGCAAAACTGCCAGCACTCATTGAGCACTATATGAATCAATCCCCAAAAATGCGGCGACGAAAAGTATCGACTCAAACATGCTCTGCAGCTCCAACTGCCCAACAATTAATTAAAAAAATTGACGACCTGATTCAAAATACATTGAGCCTATCCCAGCCACAGCGCAATAAACGCCCACGCATTGCAGATTATCAGGACAACTTAAAAAGCATTTGCCGACAGATGAAGAAATTACGACGGTTGGCTGTTGAAGTTACTGAACAGAAGTAATTGGCATCTTATATACGTATCGCATCCCCAAACCATCGCATATATCTATTCCATCCAACACTCCACAACTTGGCAAGTTTATTGCATAATTAGTTCGTAGCAAAGGATTCATTATGAACAATACTATTGGAAAAAAACAATCATCATCTCAGATTGCGTCTTCAAAACTAGCAACAAGAACTCAAAAAAATAGCAGTTCTAGCATGCAAACATCCCCAACCGATGCATTTGATGCCCCCTCTTCCAACCGATGGCCACGCATGGTCCGCGGACGAAAAAGCGATCATGACCACCAAGCCATTCAGGATATATTGGGCAATATGTGTGATGATCACTCAGTCAGTGCTGAACATCTTGTGCCGCAAGTCCCTAACTTAGAAAAGGATATTTTCTCACAGACTGGCAGCGACCAGATCGATATGGCACCGATCGTATCGCGCTATGCCGCCCTTGAAGAAACCATTCAAATCCATTTGCATGAAAATGACCAGGCATTATCCACGGACAATTTATCACAATTAACTATGCCAGAAATTATTAGTTTGCGAGAATATAAAAGCGAGTTAATTGATGCACTTGCCATCTGCCGCCATGAGCTGGATAAAGCACGCCTCCATGAGCAATGGCAAATTGAAAAAAAAGATGCTGCGGCCAGGGAAGAAGAGCAGTTTTAATCCCTCAACATGGGGGAATATCACCCCACCTATTTCATCAATGGACACATCACATAGTATTGATCGATGCACCTTATACCCACCATCTTATTTTTCCATTAATATTCAAGTAGTTACAGTAATATTCGCATTTATTTATCTTGGCACATATTTTGTATATACTATAAGAAGGAAAGATAAATGAGGATATTATGCGAATAAACAAAACTCAAATCAAAACACAGCAAGCAGATACTGCTCAGACCAATCCTGAAAGTATGATTGATATTGAATCGCAACAAACACAAGAAATTCAAGACTTCTTTGATAGTTCCTATGAAGCAACATCCAATAGCTCGTCCCATCCGCAAATGAACACATCTGACCCACTTGATGATTATACCATGGGCGACTTTGTTAATGGGCAACGCATTAATAGCCAATATCAATCCGGTTCCCAGTGGTTAGAAAGCTTTCCACCCGCATTGGAAGATGTCATTGCCAATAGTGATCATGCAGTCAATCATCTAGACATCGTTAAAAGTCAATATGAACGCTCCGATCAGGCCATCAGTGCACTACTAACGCGCTATATCCAGGCCAAAAATGCCGGTGGATTATCGATGACCCAAATCCAAACAATTACAGAACGCATTGAACTCGCGACAAAAGCCAAGTCCAGATGCCAAACAGAATTACAAAAGCTAACCAACCTAGAAAAGCAATTCAGCCATGTGTATGAGCAAGAACGGCTACTCGGTAAAGATTTAAACAATGATGGATGGATGGGAAAACCACATGCCGTCGATTCTTACTTGATCAAATACGACTCCAATGATCAGATGATTTTAATTGACCCTGTCACAAAAAAACCTGTTCCCATACCATTTCTCAATCCTGATTATAGCCCTGCACTGACCACAGATAATTCACTTGAAATGAAAGTACTCAATGAAAATGATTCTGCAGATTTAGTCCTTGGACTAACAGACGATGCCTTCTCAAATGCCAATAGCCATTTATATCGATGTGCCATAGAGCTCAACATACCAGAAGTGTTATGGGTGGAAAAAAATGATGATTATCAATCGGCATTAGGCCCTTACAAGATAATTGATGATGATAACAGCGGTCTAGGTCGATATAAACCCAGTGCATGGAGCAGTGATAGTAACAACGGAATTCATCAAGTCGTGCCAGAGGATAAATCCAAATATATTCAAATTCAAGTGACTGATGCGCAAATTATTTCCGTAGAAAGCGGTGAATATGACGCAAATACAAATGAACCTTTATACCATCAGGTCCTTGAATTACGTCATGACAGTGAAGTGATCAGCCGAATTCGAATTGAAGGCATGTACGACAATAACAATGATGACACACGCGGCGCACCAACACTTAGAGGTAGAAATTACATTGCCGCCTCATCCGTTGGAGTGGCTATTAATGGCAATAACAGAGCCAGTGCCATCCGTTTTGATGCGGGACAGATGAAATCCACAGGGCGGCATATTGCAAGTACATCCGATTTAAAAAATATTTTTCCTGACATGCCCAACTCTGACGCTGGCAAGCGCGCATATAACGAGCATTTAGAGCTTTTCACTCAAAGCAATCCAAGCGCAGAGTATTATGACATGGACAGCAATCATCCAGGATGGAAAACAAGTGGTCATCGGGAGATACTCAATGATCCTAATAATGGTCATCATGCTTTACACATTGGACCTAATCAACGAGATCGTTATATTAGCTCAGAAGTAATCCCTGGTAAAAATGACTCTGCACTTGGATTTCGAACCGGTGTGTTTATCGATGGCCTTCGTGGCGAAATTAATGGCAGTTCATACAATGACATTATTCGAGCCCCGAATGTCAATGATTATTCAGATACAGCCAAATCATTTCTACCTGATAATATTAAAAAAATTGAAAAAGATGATCCTCTCTATAGCAATATTATCACATCCCAGGGTGGCAATGATATCGTCATTGCCGGTGGTGGCGATAATTATATTCAAGGCGCAACATTTGTACATATTGAAGCAACGAGTGTATTGGATGAAAATTATATTAACCCTCCCAATACACGATCTGAATTTTCATCCAATCAAGGAAGCAATAGCAAGCGGAAAAACCCAAAAGTATATGTTCACGTGGATGGTGGACAAAGCGTATATGTCAATACGCCCGACGAATTTAATGAATATGATGAAACCCTTCGACAAGCACGTACAGCGATAGTTGGCGATGAAGATGAGGATAACGAACACATCGATGAGAATACGGTACTCAATAACTTAGCTGAAAGCTATGAAGATGATTACTTCGAGCTAAATGCTAGTCGCAATTTTCGTACAATGGAACTTCGTGATGGCGAAACACCTGAATTTGCAAATTATGAAATGGGTGGCCTAACCGACGATGTATTTTTTGATAAACTAACACAAGTGCAAAAGAACATGCAGGATGCATTCATACGAGAACCCGACATTGATGATGCAGAGATAGAAAGCACCTGGCAGGAAGTGGTCGGCGAAAAAACAAAGCTCGACGATGAAATGAATGGTTTTTTTGATGAAATGTTTGGCAGTATGGATGATTTATTTAATGAACTAGACATTGACTAGAATATGTAGAGGCTACTTATGGTGAACGTAAAATCAATCAATCCGAATATTGCACAACTAGAGGATCAAGCGGCGATTGCAGATGAAAATCACTCGCAAGCAAATGCAATGCAAGACGATATACAGTCGACATTAAATCAAATCAGTGAATTTCGACTGGAAAATGATGAATGGTTGACAGAATCTCAAGTCGCAGAGATGAATCGTATTGAAACCATGCTAAAAGCAGAGTCCACCGCTATTGAGTATTACGGTGCTGAAAATGGATTTACACCGATAGATCAATCAGGAGACTGGCAATTACCCCGCAATCTTGAACCGCTATGGAATGGCGTACCCGCAGATACTATTCATCCGCTAGATGCAGACCAAGAATATCTTAGCAGCGATCCTTTTTATGGAGACTATCAAGGTAGTTTCAGTATTATAAACAGTGGTAATCCGAATCAGCCCACTCGAATTGCATTTCAAATGACCGATGACATGCATGAACTTCATGCCACGCAGCATGGTCGAGATATTATTATCACCGCATCATATGATGGATCCCGCCCTAATCAAAGCTGGATCATACAAGATGGTGCTGTTCGCCCAGAACCGTTTATTGTCTCAGCACTTAATCTATCACACCCAGTTATGATCGACTTAAGCGGCATCCATCGCCAAGGAAAAAATTACATCCATGGATCTGAATTCGATGATATTATCAAAGGCTCACAGGGACAGGATAAAATTATTGGCTTTGCTGGCAAGGATATCATTGATGCTGGTGCTGGCAATGATATTGTATACGGTGATGAGTATTATGCATCTGCCGGACAATTTGATTCAGCTTATGGCGGCAATGATACGATACTCGGCGGCATGGGCGACGATGCCATTTTTACAGGTGGTGGTGAAGATACTGTCTTTGAATCTGACCAAGGCGAATCCATTGCTGAGCAGGAGCATTGGCAAGACAATACCAGCGGGACGCGTCCTCCATCAGGAGGTGATTGGCTGAACGCTGTCCATTGGGATTTTGCGCCGGATGCAAGCAATGACAATATGCTTACTTATCGAAATACCGATGGCCAGAATGCCGGTCAACTGACTATCAATATGGCTGAGCTAGGCGATTATGACATGGCTTATGGTGAAAGAGATGCAAACAATAATTTAATTATTACATTATCAGGCGATGATGGCATGTTTAAAATCAAGATCGAAGATTTTTTCGGTAATCACTTCTCAGATGACAATCCCATCAATCGCATCGCACGATTAAATATCATTGGCTCCAATGACAGTGATATGATTGATTTTAGTAGCATTCAAGTCGACAGCCAGGTCATTAATATCAGCGGTGGTGCAGGCGATGACATTATTTTTGGCGCAAAGAATCAGATGATCGCACAAGGATTACGCACAAATAGAAATGAACTATTAGCTAGCCAAACATCATCCTCACAACTGAATAATTTTGTGAATAGCGGTATTTTTACAACCGATGATAATCATAATTATGAAGAAAATTCCCAAACCGATTGGATGGGATATCACTCGCAAGTCCATGGGCGACAAATAGTAGTCCGGATGGATGAAAACCCTGAGACAGATTTAATTTCTCTAAAATCACCTGAAGGTTATAATAGCGGATATATCACTCAAAGTGGCAATCATATGTATGTCATTCTTGCCAAAGACCCAGATATTCCAGGTCAAAAAGCAGAGACCATTGTTATTTGCATTGAAAATGCAGTGTCAAAAGGTATTGGGTATTCTGATATTTTAGTACGCAATGAAACAACAATGACTGTTGGCGATGGCAATGCGCAAGGAGTCACATATAGCAATGAATTTACATTAACTGAAATCAGCTTGGATGATGCGGATTATCTTATGGATGGCGGAACAGGAAGCGATCTAATCTATGCGGATGATGGTGCACGTGTTACTGATTCGACCGATGAAATTATTCGGCAACGGATTAGTATGACAGCCAATCCAATACCATTTGAATCCCACTCAAATGAAAACAATACACCCGCTGAATCCAATGACAGTGAGTCAGATGAAGAATAAACTGATATGATATTGAATGCCCATTGATATAAGAATTCTAAAGGAAGAAGCCTAACATAAACCAAAAAGCCTAAACCGTGATATTGACTATATCACCCGCCATATCATCTTCAACATCAAGCACTGCTTTATTGGCTAATACCCCCACCTTTGCTAAGAGTAAATCTATCATTTCATCACCGATATCCACATTTGATCCTTCTAAAAAACCAAATGCAATTTTACCCAGACTATTATGTCCAGGAACACCGCTTATTGGCGAACCAGAATCAGCTGTTTCAGTAAAGCGATTGGATCCCATATTTTTTAATTTAGAGGGGTCAGCAAATGTAGATAGCTCCAATTGACCAGCAACATGTGTGAGACCTTCACTATCCGCATAACTTACAATACCATTATCATGAACATTAAAACTCGTCGCCTGTTCTGGAATGCGAATTTCAGGCTCCAATCGATAATAATCCGATGTTTCCAAATATCGATCATCCCCTATTTGAAATTGTCCGAGCCGCGTAAATTCATCCCCTTTTTCAGAATGAAGTTTAAAAAAACCTTGTCCTGCAATAGCCATTGCAATTGGGGAATCACTCATTTCTACAGGTCCTTGCCGATGATCCACATGTACAGAAACTGTCTGAACACCACCCACTGACATATCTGATTGAATATGTTGAAGACGTTTAAACCCAGGAGTATGACTATTCGCAATATTATGAGCCACTGATCGTGTTTTATCCAAATTGGTTCGCAGTCCAGACAATGACACTCGAAATCGAATTGAATCCATAAGTCACCTCACGAAATTACTATTATACATGAAATATGTTATTATGCATAAACAATTATGGAACTATTTATGCATAATTGTCATAAATCCAATAAAAACAAATCATGCATATACGTCAATTATATGGATACGATGCGCCCTCTAGGGAGTGTAAAATAGTCATTTCTCACAAAACAATATCACAAGTTAAACAAGCAAATACCCGCTTTTATATCAATGGCCTACCCCCAGGATTTGCCTATAAAATATCTATTTAAAAACGCTTTCAGTATTTCAATCTCAAGTTTTCTGGCAAAAAACCGTTATTTTTATCTTTGTGATGCTAAGCATTGAAAATATACGATCTCAACTTATCTCAGAACTTCTAAAAAGTACTCGTGTGCAGTCAACCTTTGAGCCAAAATCAGATGCAATGCCACCAAATAGTCTCAAATACGCGCAATCCGAATCATTGATTGCCCCACATAATAGTGACTACAATCAATTATCACCTCAAAGTAAGTCTTTTCTAACCACAATCGAACACTTATTTTCTCAACCAACATTACAAAAGAAACTGTTTCATCCTATTATGAAGCTCATTCAAAATGCACCTGAATCACTCGAAGTATTTACAAAAAGTATTCATAGCCTTGAAAAACAACGCGCCACACCTGAGCTACTCACACGATTTACAAATTTTGCCACTAAATTAGCCGATAAATTTATCCCTTCACATAATCACCAGGCATCACTCAAACAAGTGCAATTTCATCAAATAATGCAGCAAGTAAGTCATTTTATTGATGCACAAAATAGCATCTCACCAACTGAGAAACTATCCGTGGAGCAAAGCGTTCAACTTTTAAAATTAATTGCCAAAGAAACACCGCAGAGTATTGATAGAGAATTATTTGCTCTACCCATTATTCAAAAAGCAGGTATATCCACAGAGCTATATCAACAAATAGCGCATCATATTGAGCCGATTCGTTTTGCATTGCTCATTATTGAAGCACAAAAAACACCCCAATCAAGCACTGTAATCGCCCAAATTATGAGCCAAATTCAACTCGCATTTGATAATAAACAACCCCTTGATTCAATCATTCATTTTTGGGAACAACAGTTAATGCCCATAACACCTAAAGAATTTACGCCTGCCAATGCAATGGACATTCACTATCCATCAAAAGAAATTATTCATCTGCCGCAAAACAACTCGCATGGCATTCTACTTCAAGCCATATCTCCGACAGAAGGAGTATTGCCCGATAGCTCCTGGCAACCTATGATGGATAGTAAGGAAATTGCACTGCTTGGATCAATGTTAATTGGAAGCGAATTACCGCAGGGATTTCATCATATAAAATATCGTTTAAACACACGAAAAAAAGAAAATACATTTATCAACTTACTTCTATATGTATTAAATGATGATGAGTATGAGGCCTATTCAGAACTTGAAAAAAAACCATCACAAAAAACACCATCCAATAGCCCCTATCATTCCGATAGCACTTCTTTTCACCAGGTTGGACAAGGTGAGATATCCATCAATGTTGATTCACCCTATATTCTGTTAGCACCTTATTCAAAAAAAGACATCATTTCCGCACCATTAAATTTAACATTTCGTTTCTTATACCGCTTTGTAGATCCAGATTATAAATATTCACGGTCTGAATTCTTAACATTTAAACGATCTGCAATCAGCCAAAAGTTCAACAAAAGCATTCAACTATTAAACGAAAAGGGCATCCAATCCTATTCGGATTACAGTGATAGCGTTGACAATCTATTTGTGGAGTTATCTCATTTATTTCCACTTGGACAAATTAATTTTAAACAAGCACAAAAATTTTTCAAAGATGAAGTACTTCTATATCTTGCAGGCAAACGATCCAATTCAATCATTACACAACGTGAAAAAACTATTTTAAACTCAAATCATGGCGATATTATGGCAAGTATTTGCCAACGAGCAGCAGGATTAATGGCCATTGCCAATGAGCATTCTCAGAGCCTTATTCACTTTGCAGACTCTATCTCCTTTGCCAAAACAAAACCTTATTATATGCAAACATTGCAAAAATACCTCACAATGCTCAGCGCTTCAGACAGTACAACTAATACCTACCAGAATGATCAATCCATGTTATCACTACTACCACCAAATACTAGGGAGCAATCACAAGTCTATCGACAAACACCACAAGCATCAGAATTTATATCACACTATCGTATGCGTAATATCGAATAAATGCATTACAATCCTCTTTCTTAAGAGATAAAAGACACAACAGAGGCTTGCCAAAAACCCCATATCACAAACCTACATTAACAATATAAGCAGCCAACGAAAAACAATAGCGCTAGCAAATACAGCAATAAGTATTGTGCGTTGGGTATGGTTAAATAAATTGGGTAGTAATATCTTGAATAAATATTCAACACACTTTCTCAAAAAAATATATAAGAGATAAATCACAATGATAAGTCCTGCGGGATGAGAATCATAGCTTTGTACAAATTGACCATGCACTATTGCAATAAATGAGCGTGTTAATCCACAACCAGGACAAGGAATATGAAATAATTGCCTCACAATACAGAATACATACTTCGATATTATAGGCATTTCATTATAGAAATATGCTAGAAAAAAAATAAAAGGGATCCCTATCAGGGGACCCCTCAAAAATATCCATTTTTCTATTTGGAAAGTATTGAAAAACGCCCATCTTCGCAGATTACCCATTAAATCCAACTCGGTACCATACTCATATATATTTACCCTCATTAAATTTGCTATCCACATTGAATCTGAACATTTTTGAAGACTTCCTAACATTGTTATTTTGAGAACACTCCCTCACTCGATCAGCTAATTTATTTTTTATCTATTTTTGCCAACCTAGCAGCCATGTCACCGATAAATGGAATCCGCCACAACTCTTTCTTATATGCTTTATATGAACACCATACAATTAATACAAAGCCACCCAGCTTAACAGATATACTAAAAAATGTAATAATCGGTAAAAATATAAATGCGATATTTCCAAAAATAAAACTCACAAGCATCATTGCAAATACTATAATATATATGCTTGCCAATAAGACAATGGATTGCCATGCATGAAAGATTACAAATGTATCTTTTTTCTCTATTAAAAGTAAAATAGCTCCAGAAATTGGAAGTCCGCATGTTGGTATAGACAGTGCATAAGCCATTAAGGCCGCTATTTCAGATGAGATGCCACTATCGCTTTGTTTGGTTTTATTTTCTTTTGCAGCCATAAATCCCCCAAAATTTAAATTCCTGCTTATACAAAAAAGGAGCCTTATGGCTCCTTTTGTTTATCACTAAACACTATTTATTTCTTTCTCTTAGCAACTTTCTTTACTGCTTTTTTTACAACCTTCTTCTTAGCAACTTTCTTCACTGCTTTTTTTACAACCTTCTTCTTAACAACTTTTTTCACTGCTTTTTTTACAACCTTCTTCTTAACAACTTTCTTCACTGCTTTTTTTACAACCTTCTTCTTAGCAACTTTCTTCTTCACCATCTTCCCCTCCTATTTAAATTTTTAAAATAATTCTCTAACTACTTATGAAGTATAAATAAGTTGCATGCCATAGTCAAAAGTTTTTTCTATGTTACATCGCTTTTTAGATATGGTTCTGCCAATAAAACTACCAAACTATTTTTAAATAAAATACAATGCTAAGGAAACTACTGTTATTAAAGAATTTGCATGACAATAAAGATATTTTTTCAACAATATTTTTAAAAAAATTTTTCTAATTTTTTTAATTTTTTTTCTAGGGCGTGTCCTCATAAGGAGATAAGTAGTTAAACTATCAGCAAAAAAGTGT
>CAYZSU010000052.1:0-15059 GCA_964480565.1 uncultured Myxococcales bacterium
TGGCTATCAAGGCATTGGTATTACATTGGGATTGTTGCCGATTGTATTGTGTCTTAGTGGATTGATAAAAAAGAAAATTTCACCCTTTCAGGGGTTTAGTGAAGGTTGGAAAGATAATTCTGGTCCAGCAAAACTAGGGCATGCGATACTGGGAGCCTTACGGGCATTTCATACGCCATATGCTCATAATCGTATTGGTCGATCATTTACTTTAGATACACTAGCTGCAGCAGTACGAACATTTTTGGGATGGGATACCTCGATGGGTTATATGGTGTTCGCAGGGATTAATACAGCCTTTACAAATCCGACTGCAACGATGATGGCGCCTGAAATTGGTGGACAGGGTTGGAGTATAGGTGCTCTTAAAAGTGCATTGGATAATCCAGAATCTGTTAATAGAGCAAGTGAAGTTATTGATTTTTTCACGAAGAATTTCGCGAGAATGTCCTTGGCATTCCCAGTGGAACCACATGCTGGAAGAGATTTGACCTATCCCCTCGTAGGTATTCAGCGTGTGATAAATCAACCAAAATTCCCCCAGTTACCTGAAGGGCATAGCTTAGCATTGTTACAACAAACGCTTATGGGTAAATATGAAAATAAGCTTTCAGTGGAACATGTTGATCAGCTATTGGGTATTGTAACGAACTGGATTCAGTCGCCAGGACAAGAGGCAATCAAACGAGCTATTATTAGTGTATTATATTTAAGTCGAACTTCAGACGTTCATGGTCAAGCCATTCAATCATTTTTTGATGAAAATCCTCATGTGATGGATGTATTAGCATTAAACCCGTCAAAAATTACTTCTTCGGGGGATAAACGACGAATACAACAGCGTTCCAGTGTTCGAGGTTTTTTTAGGAAAGTGTTTGGGGGAAAAACGTATCGTGATCAGGTGGATGCAAGGCGTATGGCAGTGCAAGAATCCCAATCATTGCTTAATGCACCGTCTGAAGGTGGACGACCATTATATAGTATGCCTGGTCAAAAGAATGAAATTGTACCACAGGCTTCAGCTCCAAGTAGAATTTCAAATAGTACAGGTACACCGTTGGGTGGAAAAAGTCCGGTGTTTCCAGAAATTGCAAGTTAAAGATGATTTTATTTGCATTCAATTTCATTATAAATAAAGTACCCTAAATTATTTAAAGGGAGTGTATATGTCAGAATTTAATCAACAGTTTTTGAACTCGAGTAAACCTCATATTTTAATGATAACCAATCATGGTATTCATGATTGGGATGTTCGTTCTGGATTGAAGGATACAGGTGGGCAAAATCATTATGTAAATGCATTGTCACATATGTTATCCGAATTAGGATTTCGGATTACAACGTTAAATCGTGGTGGTTACAATGATCCTGTAACGGGTGAATGCCGCAAAGGAATTTCTTGTTATAATGAAAATGAGCGAATTATTTATCTAGAAGATAGTGTAAAGGAGTTTATTCGCAAAGAGGATTTAAATACAGAAATTTTACAGGAAGAATCAAAATTTGCTATTAAGGTATTTCAGGAAGAAAATAGTTCATTTGATTTAATGATTAGTCATTATTGGGATGGCGCCATATTGGGCGATATGTTGAAAACGCAAAGTGCTGTTAAATGCTCACATGTTTGGATACCTCATTCATTAGGTGCACTGAAAAAGGAAAACTTTATAAATAAACCTCAAGATGTTATTGATTCATGCCGATTTGAGGAGCGTATAACTTATGAACATAAAGTATGTGAGGTCGTCGATTATATTGCATCAACATCCAGTGATATTACACGTATATCCAATGAAGTTTACAATAAAAATCCAGAGTTATTTTTACCGCCATGCATAGAGACAAATGAAGTATTTCCAATGGATATTAATAAAGCGGATGGTATATATAATTTTTTAGCAAAGAGTGATACAACCGGTGCGGATGTAAAAGGTAAAAAATGTGTATTAGAAGTGAGCCGCACAGATATAACAAAGCGAAAAGATATTGTAATTAGGGCTTTTGCTCAGTCATTAAAAGATAATTCAGACTCAATGTTGCTGCTTACTATTAGTCCAGACAAAAAAGAAGTCTATGAGCCCTTAATGAATTTGATTAATGAACTCAATATCCGGGATAAGGTCGTATGTTTGGGGATGATTCCTCGGGCATTAATTTCAGAACTGTATGCGATTACAACAGTATATATTTCTCCCTCAGATATGGAAGGTTTTGGAATGTCTGTTCAAGAAGCTGCTGCTGCAAAACGTGCAACAATTTCGTCCAGCTTAGTTCCGTTTGCAGTTGAATATTTGACGAAAGACTATGAAGTAGAAACAGTCAATACTAAGTCAGGGAAATGCAATATTAAATGGGGAAAAGGAGGATGTGTTGTTGATGCGGGTAATGCGGAAGGTTTTGGATATGCGTTAAATGAGTTACTATTAAATCAAAGTAGACGAGAAATAATTGCTCAAGAAGGGTATGATATTACAATACCATATTTTACATGGGCATGTTTAACAAAAGATTTACTTAATGAAGTGAATGTCAAAGTACCTTTTATAAGTTAATTAATTTTCAGGAGAGAACTATTATGCTAAATATTTTATCCTTGTTGAGCGTCGGACATCATGCAGAACCCCTTAAAGATCCAAATGAAATAAATCGTAAATATCGTTTTTGGCGTGTGAGCAATTTAACCATGATGATATTGGGATATGCTGTTTTCTATTTTGTTCGCAAAAATTTTAGTATGGCGATGCCACATTTAAGTACTGAATGGGGTTTAAGCAATACTGACTTTGGTATTGTTTTGTCATTATTTTCTATCATCTATGGTGTTGGAAAATTTGCAAATGGTGTGTTGGCAGATCGCATGAATGCGCGTTTTTTTATGGCATTAGGTTTGCTGTGTTCTGCAATTATAAATATTTTTATGGGGTTTAGTGCGGGTATTGTTACGCTGGGTATTTTTTATCTAATGAATGCATGGTTCCAATCATTTGGCATGCCAGCAAGTGTTCGCTTATTAACCCACTGGTATAGTCCAACAGAATTAGGAACAATGTGGGCTATTCAAAGTACAGCTCATCAAATTGGTGGGGCAGTAATTTATATTTTATGCGGGTTTTTAATTCCTCAAATGGGATGGAAATATGCTTTTTTTGTTCCTGCATTTATTGCTGTTGGTGTTTCATTTTTATTAATTCTTGGACTAAGAGATACACCTCAATCTATTGGACTGCCATCTGTAGAGGTTTATCGTAATGAAACAGTAGAAGAAGACGAAGATGAAAATGAAGATAGTGCCAAGTCATATAAAGAAATACTGTTAGGTTATGTATTTAATAATAAATATGTATGGATTGTAGCAATAGCTAATATCTTTGTTTATATTGTTCGGATGGGTATTATGGATTGGGCGCCTAAATTTTTACAAGAGGCTAGAGGAGCAACTGCATTGTCAGCTGGTTTGAAAGTGGCAGGTTTTGAATTAGCAGGTATTGTGGGTTGTTTGGGAGCGGGATTTATTTCAGATAAATTATTTAAAGGTAGACGAGGTCCTTTAGGGGTCATATATATGGTACTGCTTACCATTGCATTGATTGCTTTCTGGTTAACCCCTCAAGAATGGATGTCTGTTGCAGATACGTTAATTTTAATTGTTGCAGGTGCAATGGTATATGGTGCGCAATTACTTATTCCAGTTGCTGCAGCTGATTTTGCAACAAAAAAAGCGGCTTGTGCTGCAACTGGTTTAACAGGTGCTTCAGGGTATATAGGGTCAACCTTAGCTGGTGTTGGATTAGGAATGATTGTTGATCAATGGGGTTGGAATGGTGGTTTTATTTTCTTTATTGCCAGTGCAGCCATTGCAATTTTCTTATTTGCATTGATATGGAATAAACGTTCTCCTCGATTAGATGAATTGCATCAAATAAAATAAAAAAAATAGCAACTTTTTTTGAAAATTGACGAACATATATATAGACAACAGGTACGGCATAAAATGAAAATAACACAAAACAATTTTTTTTACTTAATGATAAAATACTATATGTAATTTGCAGCCCTAATTAATAAATTTATTAATTAGGGCTTTTTTTTGAAAGGAGTACTTATGTTATCAGCAACAGTACAAATGGGTTCACGTATTGGTCCAATGCTATCAGGTATAGGTGCAAATGCACTTAATTCAGGTTTTATTTATTCTCCAAAACCGCAGGTATTTTTGCTCAATACGCATGGATATGCCTATGCAAAGGGGTACCCTTTGGCACCGGATAGTGGTGGTCAAATTACATATGTGAATGAAAAAGCAAAACAACTGCTTCAACGTGGTTATAAGGTATCTATTGTAGGACGAGGATTTGATGTCAACGATCAAACGATTCTAGATAAATTTGGTGCAAGGGAAGGTGTACAGATTGATGAACAAAGCCCCTTACTACGCATGCTATTTCTTCCAAGTCAAAGCAATGAATTTATTCCCAAGGAGCAGATCTATAGTGAAATTCCTGATATGGCATTGGCATTGGCAACTTTAATTGAGCGTGAATCTACATTAGTAAATATGGAGCCTTGGGAGTATGCTGGAATTATTAGTTCCCATTATGTGGATGCAGGCCGGGTTGGGCAAGAACTATTAGGGTATTGGGAGCGTCGTGCTACAGCATCATTCTTAAATAGAGTTTTACCAGAGGCACTCGCATTACCACTGGCCATGAATACTTTGGATTGTCATTTTTCTATGAATCAGCGAAATGATATTTCATCGGTTATTGGTAATTTGGTTCTGAGGGATCCCTCACTTATTTCATCCCTTGGTATTCAGGTTGGTAGTCATCAAACAGCTCAACAGATCGGTCTTAAAATATTAGAACACTATAATATTACTCCAGAAAATGTTCGCCAAGCAGTTGCACATATAAAAACTTATCATGCTTGGACACCACATTCTTTGGCAAGCCTTAAGTTAGAAAACGTAATACGTTCAGGAGGGGGCTCTAATAGGGAGTATTTTGAATCACTTAATTTAGACATACGTGAGGCCAATGAACGATTAATTGTGAATGGTAGTGACACAATTACTGATGCTATACAATTATCTGGATGGCATGCCCTGGGAGGTTCAATACCTGCGAGAATGAATTTTTCAACTTCTGATCCAATTACACTTGGTCTGGAGAAGTTGGGTGCTAATCAGGGCAATATAGGATTTTTCTCGCCAGGGACAGATACTGAGCGTTATATTCCGTATTCGAGTTTGTCATATCCACAGCAGAAGGCATTTTATAATTGGGCCGTAGATTCAGAGGCAATACCCGAGGGGATAGTTGAATATATGCTTGAAAGTCCAAAAAATCATGTGGTGATGATCGATGCATCGCGTATGGATCCCACAAAACGAAAGGATGATCTATTGCACATGATGCGGGAATCTATCGATCAAGGTGTTTTTAAAGATAAAACGCCAATTATGATGATTACTGGACCAAGAAAAGGTGATTTATATAATAAGTTGGAATCATTAAGGACAGACTTGAACTTAGAAAATAATGTATTTTTTATGGGACGTGTTCCTGATGAACATATGTCACCTATGATTGGGATACCGTATGCAAGTGGTAAAAACTCTTTTCATATGGGAATTGCATTTAGTGCCTCCCAGATGGAAGGTTGGGGTATGTCTGTGATGGATATGAATGCTGCAGGTCTTCGCGGTATTTATACAGACGCTGTTCCGTATGCGGAGTTTGCAGATAGACGGGTTAAAGGTGGAAACCATATCGTTCCTTTAGGAAAAAATAAAATTTCAGGATTTGTAGGTGCAATTCGTTCTTTAATGGGTGAAACTCCTGAAAATAATCGACGTATAGGTCAGCAATTAAGTGATTTTGTTCGAGAAAAGTTAGATTGGAATATATTGATAAATAATTTTATTGATAGTTTTAAATAGATGATAAGAACTTAAAGCAAGCATGGGTACTAAGTTTTGTACATGCTTGCTTTAGTTGTTTCATCTGCATGTGATGTATGGTAGGAGGTTTTATTAATTTTACTTTACTCCACATACAATTCATGAAAGATCTTAAAGAACTCATAGGGTTTGGGTGGAATGCCCTTGATGCGCTTGTCTATGGCGATGGATATATAGCGCCTAAATAGCATGATTGCCGGTGCATGATCATCCAATGCATTTTCCAGTATATTCAAATTTTGCTGTGCATGAGCAGTGCTGCTAAATCGGGCATTATCTAATAAGGTGTCTATTTGCGGGGATGAGAAAAAAGAAAAATTATATCCTTTTTTTATTTGTGAGCTATGCCAAAGTAGATAATGATTAAATAATGGATATCGCATATGATATAAAATAAGCATCGCATCAAATTGTTTTTTTGAGTATGCTTGTTGCCACAGTTGATTGGCGTTTAATGATTTAATATGCATGCGAATACCGAGCTTGCTTAAACTCTGCTGTACCATGCGCGCAATATGCATATCCAGATCACGTTCTTTGGTAATTAAAATTGTAAATTCGAGTTTTTTTCCATTTTTATCCAAGATGAAATCATGGTTTCTATCTTTCCAACCTGCTTGTTGTAATAACTGTGCGGCTTTTTGCGGGGCATAGCGATATTGTGGCATGCCATTATGTTGGAAGCTGAGCATTGGTGTAGCAGTGTTTGAATGTTTACCAAATATATTCTTAATCATGTCATTTCGATTGATTGCATAATTAAGCGCTTGCCTGATATGCTTATTTTGAAATAATGGATGGGTATGATTTAGTGTAATTAGCAATTCAAATGGCGCGTGTAGCTGATATAATTGAATATGCTCAAGTGCAGATAAAATGCCATAGTCATTAGGGCTATTTAAAATAAGCATGTCCACTTTTCCTGCCGCGATAGCCGATAAATTTGCGCGTTGTGAGTCAAACATATTGATCATTATTTTTTGAATAGATGGCTGTTTTTGAAAGTAATGAGGGTATGCGGTTAATGCGATTTGTTTGTTCGTTTGACTATGAACTTGAAAAGACCCTGTACCAATACTGTGGTATTCCATAGTATCATTTTTCTGTGCAATGCCAATTGTCGTCAATGCGATATGAAATAGATGATCTGGTTTTGTTAAGTGAAATTCAATTTTATTTGGAAATGGTGTTTTTATTTGTTTAACATAAGCCAAGGCATCCTTTAATGGATGTTGAGGGGAATTTTTTATTTGATTAAATGTATGGGCAATGTCCGCTGAAATCAGCAATTGATTGTTATGAAATCGAATATTGGATGGAATTGTAATTTTCCATAAACATCCATTATTGAGCACTGACCAGTTTGTTGCGAGACGCGGAATTAACTTTCCATCGGGTTGTTGATCGAGCAATGTATCAAATACTACACTGGTGAGTGATGTTGAAATACCCATTCCCATTTTAATGGGGTGAATTAATGAATTATTTCCATAAAACCCAATAGTAAATATATTATTTTTTTTTGGCGATGCAATGCCAAAAAATGCATATATGCTGCACGAAATAAAAATAAAAATTAAGATGTACATACGATATATCATTATGGACACTATAGCAGGGAATTTCAGTGATGTCCAAACATGTAATAATGGGATTCCCAAAAAACGCCCATCTTCGCTGTTTCCCACTATATCCGCAATCCTCACGTACTCGCATGTATGTTCCTGTTACAGATTTTCGGGAGACCGAGCGAATAAGACTTCACTTAGCAGCCGTATAGATATACGACATTCAATAGAGGTTAGGCAATCTGAACATTTTTGAATAACTTCAAAAATTCCCATGGTATAAAATAACAAAAGGCAAGATCAGAAGACCTTACCTTTTATTATTTAAATTATTTACTCAAACTATAATAAGAATGGTATACATGTTGTGGTTGCTGGATTGTCTAATTTACTACCTTTTTTTACGATATTGATTTTCATGTGTTTCTCCTTTTCCCTTTTGTTCTTTTTTTCCCTTTTTTATTTGTCTAACCGGCTGGCCAAGCCGAGTGCACTTAAGTGTTATGGATCGCTAAACAATGGTTCGGCGATAATATGTTCAATATTTTGTTCTAGAAATAATCGATCACAGGATGGATCATGGATACTGCCAGTGTCATTCCAGGCAGTTGCTCGACAACCCCCAGCACAGATTGGGAGATAAGGGCACGTAAGGCACTTTTTTTGCTCGCGCCAGGGGCTAATATCGAGCATCTGTTCACCTTTTTCAGTGAATTCATAGTGATATACATTGCCTGCCATAAAGTCTTGACGACCAACAAATGCGAGACATTTGTAAATATCACCGTTAACATCGATGCTGACAAAATTACGTCGATAAAACTCACAAGGTCCAATGGCAACTTGTGGATTATTAGGTAAATCACTTTTTCGAATGAGATCAGTTAAATAGAACATGTAGGCAATTTGTTCTTCAGAAAATGATGAGATATCGCAATCATGATTGGTGCTATGCTTGTACTTGTTGCCATAGTTCTCAACAATGGGTTTAAACTGTACTTGTTGAATGGAATCTCTAAATGATGTATTTTTAAGTTGTTCAATCAATACTGGAAATGCGGTTAGGTTCTTTTTATCAAAGTTGCCACCCACGATAATTTTAAATCGACCCGCACTATCTTCAAGATTTTTGATTATTTTTTGAAATGATCCTTTGCCATTGGCATAGCAGCGGCGTTTGTCATGTTCTTCTTGGTAGCCGTCTAATGTGACTTTAACGCGAGTGAGTCCAATATCACAAAGCTGATCCACGATATCTGGTGTAAGCAATACACCATTAGTTGTAATGCCAACTGTGTAATTAATATTTTTCCAAGTACAAATATTTTTAATGGCTTCGCCAATTTTTTTTATGGCAGCCATATTCATCAATGGTTCGCCGCCAAAGAATTCTAAGTGAACATTTTTTGGTTCTTGCATGATGATACGACGAATTAGCCAACGGTTGACTTGGGACTGTACGTGCTCATCCATATGTGATTTATTTGTTAACCCTTTTTCAAAGCAGTAAGGACATGCAAGATTGCAGTAATTGGTTGTAAAAATAGTAGCGCTAATTGTGTCATTTGTTTCTTTGATACGTGTATCAAACCACTTTTCAAATTGTTCATATTCATCAACATGATCGTCAATGACAATTCCAAGATCCTTTAACTCTATTGCAACATCATATTCATCTTGGTTGAGTGCATGATTTTTTTCCAATTTGCTGAATAAATCACTCAACTTAAAATTCTCTTCAGTGATTAATAATTGATGATCATATAATGTGTTATAAAGAAGGCATGTATCTTTTGTATGAGGTGAGGCAATGATTGTATTGTATTTTGATGGCTTCATACTGATTGTATAAAGCAAGGAAGATGCCAAAAATTAAGTGTGGCAGTGTGGCGTGTAACTTATTGAATTATAATAAGTTTTTATTCTTTTGAAAAAAAATGAAAAAATGGGTTTTGGATAAGTTTTTGTCCAAACTATGTCGCTTTTTTTGATGTCGTGGAAAGTTACTGTTTATAGGTGTTTGCGAAGGTGTATTTTGGATAGATAAAAACATGACCATGGATAAGTTTTTGTCCGAAATCTAATTATAAAACATTCCATAGCTTATGCATTTGAGGGATAATTTGAGTGTGAGGTAAATAGGCGCAACAAATTCGTTCAATTGATTTGAGTCGAGTATCGGAAACTGTATCAAAGAATTTCAGTGTATGGGATGCGGGTTGTAATATTGTAGGGATATGGCGGTTGATTTTTGTAATTAGCTGAATGGCATGTTCAATATCAATATCCGTTGTATTGTTGGTAATAACAAGCTTTACATATAGTTCTTTTCCTGAGGCAGCTGCTTTTTTTAAAAATCGATCATGGTCTTCCCAGTGTGGTCGGCATCCTGTTGATGATGGTAATTTTATGTCCATACTGATCGTTGAAGTATATGGAAGAACCTGGCCAAGCTCCTTAAAATTAATGCCATTGGTTTCCAAGAGGATATGACGGTTGTGATGATAATTGGATAGCCATTGATGAATGAATGTTGTTTGAAGAAGTGGTTCGCCACCTGTAATGCTTAGCATTGTATTGTCAAATCGATCTAGAATGGATTCAAGTTTGTCGACAGTGATTGGGTTTGGAATTAACTCAAAACATTGACTCTGTGAGCTTGTCTCTACTTTGCAATCTATATTGCTGCATAAACTTTTGGGAGTATCACAATAGCAGCAATTCATATTGCATGTTTGAAACCTGACAAATGTTGTATTTTTGCCAACATGAAGTCCTTCTCCTTGTATAGAGTGAAATATTTCAACGATAGGGGCTGTTGGAATTATTATATTTGTCATAGCAGATGGACTGTATCTTATGAATGCATGATTAAACAAGTAAAAATTTATATGGAATAATCAGTTGGTTATTCGGACTTTGCACTTGGCTAAATGCATATTGTTGACTTCAGCTATGTAATTTTTCATGATTTGCATTGCTAATTTGTTAATATCAATGTCTAAATCACCTAAACCATAGGTTGGAACGGGTGTATTGTCAGTGTGTATATTCATTGCAAAGTGAATACATGTGGATACAGGTGTTTTTGTTGCAATGGATACACTGAGTTTCTTATCATTAATAAATAAATCATCACCCTTACGTAGAATTGGGCACTCAGATGATAGTGAGGTGATTGTTTCAGATGCAATGACAATGAGTAGGCGCTGTAGGCAAATGCTCATTGATAAATCATAGCTAAAATGCTCACAAATAAAATGCAGCATATTAGGTGAGTAAATATGTGCATGGTCTCGTACATCCAGTAAATCAACCATATGTTCCAGTGTGACATTGGCAGGCCCTATGAAACTAATAATGCCATCACCAATGTGTCCGGTAGTATCAAAAATAAAATGTGAGCGTAATTGTGTTCCATCATAAGTCAGCGGTTGTTGTAAAAAAGAGGTTTGCATTATTGGCTCCTATATCGATGGCTGATTTTTTCCCATACACCTATAGCTTGAAATGCGCGCATTGAACGAATGCATGACTCACATTTTCCACACATTAAATCGAAATTTTGGTAGCAACTCCAAAAGCTATCAAATGGAATATGTTCACTGATAAAATGAGAGGCAATTTCTTTTTTTGTGAATTCAATTGTAGGTGAGATGAGAGTGATCTTGTGGCGGGTTGCAAATATCAACTGGTCATTTGTTTTATCTAGAAATTGTTGAGAATTATCAGAAAATGTAGCGGCTTCCTCAGCGTTAAATCCTGCAACAATTGATTCAGCGCAGTTACTCTCTGCATAAGCAGCAGCAATGGATACAAATATACCATTTCGGTTGGGTACCCAAACTAAATTGGCACGTTCCTGTGCATTGTTATCAATAGACTGAATAGTTGTTGTAGGAATACTGCGATCCGTATTAACAATCGATGACTGTGTAATTTGTTCTAGCCATGGCAAGTGAATGATTTGGTGTTGAATGTTATGTTCGATGCAGAATTTTTCTGCATGGGATGCTTCTTTTGTAAATGCACGTTGACCATAATTAAATGTAATAGCGAGAGAAATCGTATAGTGTTTCATTGCTAAATGCGTAGCAAGAATACTGTCTAGCCCGGCAGACAATATACTAATTGCATATTTTTTCATGAAATTTACTCCCAAATAGTTACTTTATGATTTGGGTCTTCCCATAGAGAAAAACCAATGCTTTCAGGAATGATGGACTTGCATTGATGATAAATAAATAATGCGATATTTTCAGTAGAGGCACTTTTATGCTCAAAAGCACTTAATTCATGAATATTTTGATTGATCAGTGGAGTCAATACCTTATCCAATATTGAGTCAATATGGATAAAGTCTATAGCGCAACCTGCATCATCCAATGAAGGGGTTTGGCAAATGAGTTCACATGTCCATTCATGTAGGTGCGGTTTTTCCATCTTTCCATGAAAGTATGATAATGCATGAGTCGCATTAAATGTGCGTTTTACTCTAATTTCAAATGTCATAAGTTTTCCAAATCGAATGTGGCTTAGACTAGGTGATGATGATTGTCAACCCTTATTGAGTCATTGTGTGGTAGCCGAGTAAAAATCTCCATAAATCCCAGTGCCAGACATGGATAGGGTAGTAAATTAGGGAGGGCGCATCTAAACTCTAAACTATTTTATGCAGTTGTTTGTATATTAATATTTTTTACAAATTGACAGTGTATCTCCAGGCTGATAGGTCGGGATAATAAATAAAAAAAGGAGATGCAATGCCAAAAAGTACAATTGATACACAATCTTTGAATATGAAAAACACAAAACAGGAATTACTGGATGCATATTATGATTTAGTTATTCAGATGGAAGAAAATGAAAAAAATGAATTAAAGCCTGAGAAAAAAATAGCAGCAAAGGAAAAAGAACAGATCTTAGCAGCGGTGGACGGTTTTTCGATTGATCGCATTTCAAATGATATTATAAATGTGAAAAATACAGCTCAAAAAACACTGACAGACTTGTCGGATAAGCTGACAGCTGAAGTCGAAAAATTAAATAGCATCAAAAAAGCAATTGCCATTAAAGAAGGTGAGTTCAAGGAAATCTATGATATTGAAAAATCGGCATTAACTCTTGCTGCTTTGATTGAAGCTCAGCATAAGCAAAAAGAAGTGTTTGAATCGAATTTGACTGAAGAAAAAGAGGCATTGACGCGAGAAATATCAGAAACCAGGGAGCATTGGAAAAAAGAAAAAGACGCGTATTTATCTGAATTAAAGTCAGCGAATGCGGCTGAGATAAAGGTGCGTGAACGGGAAAAGGAAGAATATCACTATTCCTTTGAGCGCGAGAAGCAATTGGAGAAAAATCAGTTTGAAGATGAAAAAATACAATGGACTGCAAAATTGGATATGTTGAAATCTGAAATGAAGATGGTAAAGGAAAATACAGAGAGAGAATTAACAGAGCGTGAGCGGATTATTAATGAAAAAGAAATAGAATTTCAAAAATTAAAAACAAGAGTAGATCTATTTCCCGATGAGTTGAGTAAAGCTGTAGATATAGCTACAAAAGGTACTGCAGAAAAATTGAAAATAGAATTTCAATATAAGGAAAAAATTCTTCAACATGAAAATGTGGGTGAGAAAAATGTGTTAAAATCCCGCATTGAATCATTGGAAAAGACAGTTAATGAACAAAATATTCAAATAGAAAAATTATCCAAGCATCAGGAGCAGGCTTACCAAAAGGTTCAGGATGTAGCTGTGAAAGCTATTGAAGGTGCATCCAACTCGACTTCCTATGCAGATCTTAGTCGCTTACTTGGTAATCATGAACGTCAGATGACACAACAAACAACATCAAAATAATTTATAGAAATATATAGAATGATTTAAAAGGGTGCTTTCAACAGTGCCCTTTTTCATTATAGGTTGCTGCTTTGCATGTGCTGTTTTAAAAAATGTCCAGTATGTGATTTTTTTTGCATGCTAATTTCCTGAGGTGATCCTTTTGCTACAATAAATCCGCCTTTATCCCCACCCTCGGGGCCTAAATCAATGCAATAATCCGCAAAACTAATTACATCTAAATTATGTTCGATAACAATGACTGTATTGCCCGCTTCCACCAGTTGATTCAATACCTGAAGTAATTTTCGAATATCATCAAAGTGAAGTCCAGTAGTGGGTTCATCTAAAATATACAGTGTTTTTCCTAACATTGTCTGATCAAATAATTGATTAGATCGCTTGGATAATTCCCTGGCCAGCTTTATTCGCTGTGCTTCACCACCGGATAATGTGGTAGCACTTTGGCCAAGTTCGATATAATCTAATCCAACATCCATAAGTGTTTGCAGCTTATTATGGATGCTAGGGATGTTTTTGAAAAATGCATATGCATCTGCTATCGGCATAGCCAATATATCTGCAATTGTTTTTCCCTTATATGTAATATCAAGCGTGTCTGTATTGAATCGCTTTCCTAAACATGTATCGCATTGCACATAAACATCCGGCATGAAATGCATTTCTATTTTGAGCATGCCATCGCCATCACATGCTTCACAGCGCCCTCCCTTCACATTAAATGAGAATCGTCCAGGCTTGTAGCCACGTACTTTTGACTCAGGCAATTCGCTAAATAATTCGCGAATATGCGTGAATATTCCTGTATATGTTGCGGGGTTTGACCGAGGTGTGCGCCCAATGGGTGATTGATCAATATCAATTATCTTTGAAAAATGTTCCCAACCTGTAAGTATATTATAGGGGCCTGGCGGGATATTACAGGTCGATAAACGCTGCTTTAATGCAATTAAAAGAGTATCGTTGATGAGCGATGATTTGCCGGATCCGGATACGCCGGTTACTACTGAGAATAAGCCAATTGGGAATTTGACATCAATATGTTTTAAATTATTGGCATGGGCATCGGTGATGCATAGCCAATTGTCACTAGGTACACGACAGTGCGATCGTAATTGCATGCTTTCTTTGCCGCTTAAATAGCGTCCTGTTAATGATTTACTGCTGCGCATGATTTGCTTGGGTGTTCCTTTAGCGATAATTTGTCCACCATGATGGCCTGCGCCTGGTCCCAAATCCACAATATAATCTGCTGCTAACATAGTATCTGAATCATGTTCCACAACAAGTACTGTATTTCCTAAATTGCGCAAGTTGAGCAATGTTTGAATGAGCCGGGCATTGTCGCGCTGATGAAGTCCAATAGATGGTTCATCCAAGACATAGAGTACGCCTGTCAGTGCAGATCCAATTTGCGTGGCCAATCGAATGCGTTGATCTTCTCCACCAGATAAGGTGCCTGTTTGGCGATGCAAACTCAAATAATCCAATCCTACATTGATTAAGAATGATAATCGTGATTTAATTTCTTTGATAATACGCTTGGCAATTTTTAGATCCTTGCCAGTTAAGTTCAATGATTTCATAAATCTCATGCAATCGTTGATCGATAATACACAAATGTCATGAATCGTATGGTCATTAATATAAATACATAAACTTTCCCTT
>CAYZSU010000053.1:0-14818 GCA_964480565.1 uncultured Myxococcales bacterium
AAACATCATCCTAATCAGATGCTTTTATTTTAATTTAACCGGACACTAGTGATTGGCGATATAGTAGGGCATGTAATTTCCCAGAGAATAAAGATGGTAGCGCATAGTGTTTGATTCGATACAATCGAATGCCTGTAACAGGGCTAACCGATTCTATCGCACCTTGAGGCGGGTTTATATCGATTTCAATTTTAATGGCTAGTGTTTGCCTTGGATTGATTGGGATATTAAAATCATTGAATGGAAAAAATGTTAGAAATGCAGATTGAACATTTGTTTCTATTTTTATTTTTGTAATTTCATTTTGAAACCCATACCCCATAAAGCTTTGAGATATAGCCTTGATTAAGCTTTTAAAACAAAAAGATGATGTCGCATTGCGTGATAAGGAAAAATCCAAATCCTCTGAGAAGCGATCCAGAGAAAATAAAATTCGAAGGCATGTCCCTCCTAAAAAGCAAATATGTCGAAACGCGCCTTTTCGATCGATTTCCTGCAAAATTAAATGCTGTAATTCTTCTCTGAGTGCATTTAATTTATCCTGTGGATTACTCATATGTTGTATCTGTTTAATGATTTTATCTTTCATAGGGTATCCTCTTGAACCATTTGGGTAAGCAAACTTGCTGCATGGGTCATTTTTTTGCTGCCAAATCGCTCCGCATATTGTGTAAGTTTTGTGATATCTATTTGGTCAATTTGTTGAAGTCGCAAATAATCAGTGAAAAATTCAATAGAGAGTTTCTCACTGGATAGATAAAGCATATCCAATAATGCTTTTTCTGGTGTTGCAGTTAGTATGGCTGTATTAAATTCATTTTTTTCTTCAGTAAATCCAAAAAAGAGATTATCTTTTACATGGCGATAATGAAATTGGCCAAGGGGATTTGTAAGGAGCATTGTTTTATGAATGGAAATGGATGTAATGTGTACAACACGTTCAGGGATAAGATCGTATTGGGATAATGCATATTCCAATGATATATAGGATGGTGAATATAATGTATTAGCTAACCAGGTCTTAGAAAAAGGGATTTTCTGATAGGGTGGTGGCAGGGTAAATAATCCTCGTTTTAAGCGAATCAGTTTTCCAGATTTAACCCAACGATTGATCTGCACATGTTTAGCAGATGATGATCCGTCCAAGCATGAAATAATATCATGCCCAAAAATAGGTAGATGAGATACGTGTTTAATAAATGTTTCATATTTCATTTCTATAATATAACATTTTTGTTATATTATAGAAATGAAATAATATCTGATTATGGAATTAAATTAAGGGATTGCCCATAAATTGCTATTTTTCACCAGTCCCTTTATGCAGCAAAATAGTTAGTAATTCGATAGAAGCCAATCAATCTGAATATTTTTGATCCTCCCCTCAAAAAATTGTTATTTTGAGACTAGCCCTGTCGTCAAAAATATGACGAACTTATTTGCATAATCGCAAAAAATACACTCTAATTATCTGATTTTATTCAAATAAATTTCAATAACCCCCTAAATGTCATTTTTTATCTGGTATCTAAATTGCATTATAGGACGTTTCATGAGGGGAGATTGGAGTCTTTATGGGATATCATCGTCAATTTATTATGGGCATGGCAATAATAGGGTGCGTGAGTATTTTTCAAATGGGTTGTGAGCATACAGTAAACTCGCCTATCTTTGAGAAATTTAATGAAGGTACTGTACTTCAGCCAGTGTCAGATCCAACAGGTTTGCCAGATGATCCTATTCAAATTTCGCCAATTTCACCATCAAATAATCCACTTGATGATGGGTCTGATACACCTGTGGGCCCAATCGGTTCAGATTATGTAACTCCAAATGATGATCCGACTGATCCTACACCCTCTTCTGATGGCCCTAGAGCGCCTGACAGGGATACTCCTAGATCAGATCCGGTAATTCCAGATATTCCGATTTTAAGTGGTGTTGCTCCAGATGACCCGATTGACCCTGCAAATTCTTCCAATAATAATAATGACGAATTAGGTTTATACTATGCATGGAAGCGCCCGATTAATACGCATAGCATTCGCCTTCATTTTTCTCATTTATGTCAATTAAAAGAAAAAGAAAGCTGTGATCGTCGATTTGAACTATATCAATTCATCCAATTTGCTGCATATGCGGATGCCATGCATTTTTCATTTGATCTATTGCCATCCAAAGGCAGTTTGGATCAAATACATGATTTATTTCCAAAAATAAAGATATTAGGCAAAGGGGTAGGATTTAGTGTGCTCTATGAATCGCAAATGATTCATCCAGATCAGCCTATGAATATTACTGCATTAGATGATGAAATTAATACTAGTTATCGGTCGATTCGCACATCCGTGCATCCGCGCGAATGGGCCATGGATATTATTCCAAATGAATCGCAGGATAGGTCAGGACTATTGGTGACAAAAGATCCGCTGCTCAGTTATCCAGGGGGTGGCAGCGTAAAGAATGAATTTTTAGCCGCAATTATTCAAGATGCAGAGTATATAGCGCATTTGAACTGCTTGCCAAAAAATAATAGTTATAGTGAGTGCATGGCATCTGCTATTGAAAAAACATCTGGAGATATTCAGCAAAAATGTAATGATTCTGTTTGTATTAATGACAAAAACGCTATGATTGCCCGTTGTCGTGCGAATAATTATCAGAATTGTAATCCGTTATTTCCACGATCACCACTGAATTACAAATTTGAAGTAAAGCCATTAACAACGGTCATACGTGATGAATTTAGAGATGTGCAAGACAATAACCCTGCATTACCCGGTCAATATTTAATAAGTACACATTGTCGACGACGTCAATTTGAGACTAAAAAAATAGATGAAATCATTCCCAATGATCAGCTGAATTCATATTTATTTAATATGAATGTCAGAATATATGAAGATTTTCACTTTTCTGCAACTAAGACAGCGGGGCTATCACAAGGGCTTAGCTTATTTCCATTGCGTGCCTATATCATGAAAGGGAATAGGAAAATACCATTTTATCAATCCGCATGGTTTAATAGAAAGTCGAATGTGAGCATAGAGGATGGTGCTTGCTTTGCATTTGATCCAGGTAAAGAACGTACATCAGAAGTATTTGCGAATAGTATATCTGCATTTACAGATGAGTATCATGCAGATGGTGTGATTATGGATGATTTGCCAACTAGATATCGGGGTATTGGTGATATTGAATTTGATACGGATTCGAGTGATGGATTCTCAAATGAGTTTAATTTGGATACCATTGCCGTGCCATGGAAATTTCCTGGTGAGGGGCACTTTCGATATTTGATTGGTTTGGCAAATGGCCATAGTACACCGCATCAGCGCAGTTATGATAATGCTAGTAATCCAAAACGTGAGTTTTCACGAACATTTTTGGATTTTGTAAAAAATACACGTGACCGACTAGGGGATAATCAATTGTGGTGTATTAATATGAATACAGTATCCGCACAATTTGAGGAAGGTCACTATCAATTTACTCAATGGCAACGCCTTGCTCAAGGTGTTACCGTGCCATGTACATGGGATGAAAAATGGGGAAATGATCTAGCTGGGAGCAATATTGAATTTACAAAATCATTGCGCAGACTGTATTTAAGGCTTTATACGGTTCACCATGCCAGCAAGTTGGGCCAAATGGCTATTTTATGGTCCATGTATTTTAATTATAATGATGGTGACTCACGGCCATATCTGAATAGTTTTTTTAGTGGCAGTGGCGGGCAAGGCAATGTAGAGAATTACATAGATCGCTATGGATCTAAATATACATATAATTTGGAAGATGGGCTGGTTCGATATTTGTTGGCACTCGATAAGCCGAGTATTCAATTACAGCCATTTCGGTATAATAAAACCAATGTGGATAGCACGATTCGTATGGATAATTTATTTTCATTGATGAATACACCAACATGGTTGGCGCATATTTTGAATATGAATGCAGGGCAGCCGACTATGACAACTGCAGGCATTGCTGGAGTAAATTCACAGTCTCATCAAGTGCTTTATCGGCAATATGAAAATGCACTTGCCTTATTAAATATTACGGAGGATGAGGCAGTGCGTGTAACCTTGCCGGATCGATCGTGTGAAAACTGTAATAATAAATATTATTATATTCGCATGACTCCATGGAAAGGAATTGATCGAAGATCTACAGAAAAAGTGCCGCTTCATTATTTAATATCTCAAAATATCAATGGTCGTCCTCTTGTGGACATTGATACATATCGTGCAGGGGATCGTATTGTAATTCCACCGCAACACAGTATATTGCTTTTCAATGAAGAAGCCATTGATTGGAGTGATGCGGCAGCGCGTCGAGTAATTAGGCGTTATTTAACTTCCTATAAACGATGTGAAAAGATAAGAGGTGTGAGTGATTGTCGTGTTGAAACAGTGCCTCCGATTAATCACGAAAATGCATCCATTCGGTTGCAGATAGAAAATGGGGCATATCGTGATTTTTTGGAGGACTTACCTGCTAGATTGGATGATTGATAGGGTGTTTGTTGAAATTTTATCGCTAAAAAATAGTAACTATTTTTTAGCAGTAAAATTGAGGCGATGATTTTTTGAATACATATTGCGGTAATGCGGGTATTCGACTACACTATCCATTATGAGCAATAATACAACGGATATCAATGATATGACATTGGGTTTGGATGATTTTTTGGAGGAAAGTACCCAAAATGGTCAAATTGTAGGATGTTGGGGCTTTAATCCCAATATTGATTTTACTCGTATGAGCAATGAAGAAGTGAATGTGTGGTTTTTTGAACAAATTTTTAATTTTTTACGGTCTTTTTTTGGTTTGGTATTGCCAGATAGCGTGGAAATTAGCACGTATAATGGTAAGGAAAAAATAAACAAAGATAAATTAGATCAAATGACTTTTTTAGATGAGTTGATGCTCAGCATGAAGCAGCTAAATGCGCCGGTATGGTCTATTCGACTAAATTTGAGCATTGTAGGGTTTCTTCGTACGGATTGGGACTTGGATCATCCTGTGCGATTGCAAATTCAAGAGCCTGCATCATTTATAATATGGGGTGGCCCCGATGAAACAGGGGCACAAACATATTCCATGGGCTATCGATTATTTTCCGAGCAACAATTATCCGGTGAACATAATATGTTGTGGTCAGTCAATCAGTCGCTGCTTGAAAAAGCACTTCGCAAGTGGGAAATGCAGTCACAGCATCGCATTGATATTGTGGAAAGTAATTCCAAGCAAATGCCAATTAGTTCTAAAGGTTTTTCAAAGCCAGCCCCACAAAAATTAGCACCATTACCACCGCCAACAGAAGAAGAACTAGAACCAGTAGATGATAGTATTCCTGATTTAGATGATTTGTTTTTTTGATGGTTATTCCTTAAAACACCGGTCGTGTGGATGTAATAAATGCCAAAAACTGACTCGGTGTTATTCCAATTAAAATAGTAAGAGCGATTGATATTACGATGATACTGAGTACCGTATAGGATAGCGGGGTATTTTCCTGATCAGTAGTCATAGGTAATTTCTGTAAACTGTGAATCATCGGTCGTGCGATCAACACGATTGATCCAATGATGCTAATAACTCCCATGACAATAGGCACTATCTCTGCGTGAGAAATAATATGTGTCAGCATTAATTGGCGTGACCAAAATCCAAGCGTGAATGGCATGCCGATCATGCTTGCAAATAATACAATGAATGCCATGCGAGTAAGTATGGTTTCTTTGGAAATAGTGTTGATATAATATGTTTCTGACCGTTTGGAAATGATTGCAATAATTGCCCAATTTGAAAATAACATGGCAATTATTTGGCAAATGATTGCCTGATAGCCGATAACAATATTTTTTGATAAAGTGAGTATGCCAATCAATATATATCCATGATGAATGCTCAGCGCATATGCAATTCGTTTGAGTAAATGCGATTCCTTAATCCCTGCAATAATGGGAAGGGTAATACCAAGGCTGGCAGTACCCAATATAATGGGTGTCCATTGATTGTTTATGAAAAATAATTTTAGCATGGATAATTTAATTAACACCCATAAACCGCTAAGCGGTAATATACAGTAAATGAGTAGTAGAAAATGTGTGCACAATTTTGATGTTAAGCGAATTAGCCAAATATGATAGGGACATATGGCAATTAGGCCTAGCAGTGATAGCCAAATAAATCCCATTCCCATGGTAAGTAAAAGGCTGTTTGAAGAAAACTGTGCGGCAATTGTGGATAGATCCATGGATCCTGTATGGCCGAACACAAATACAGCGCCCATCATCATGAATAGGATGATCACGGAGTAAATAATAAAAAAAGATCGCAAATGGATGTTTTTCAATATCCCCTGAATGATAATCGCTATCATAATACATAAAACCGCAACTAACATTAACACCATGTGATTGGATGCAATGAGTAGCTTTGCACCTAATAGAAATGTAAATATGCTGATCGTTGATAACGGTGTGTGTGTGCGTTGTGGGGCACTTGCTAAGAGCATGAATGAAAATAATGCAGTGATATCAGTAAGCAACCATCCCAAGTAAGTAAACCGCTGAGCATGGCATAATAGTATTGGTGTATGTTGCTCGACTGGCCATAATTGCCATGTGATGATGATGGAGGTGATGATTGTGCCAATATTAAGAAAGGGAATAATTTTTTTTAAAGGGGAGAATGGGATTGAAAGAGATTGCAAAAAAATGACTGTAATTAGTAGCAGTAGGGGCATGATAAAAATATGTGCATCCAAGTAGCTTAGAAAATATGACATAATCTCCCTTTATCTCATTTCAAACGGTGTGCGTAGGTGATTTACTATGCGCGCCGATGGTGATAATTTTGTATGAATATAATTGGGAAATATGCCCATGGCAAGCGTGCTAGCACTCAATAAAATAAAAATAAACCATGTGGCATAGCGTGGAGGTGTGGGATTGTCACCCACATGATTTCCTGGACAATGCCGAAGATGCCAATTTCTTGGCACTTCCAGGGCATGACCTTGGCGAAGTAAAGAGATTATTGTGAAACAGAACAGTAATATATAAATGCTACCCATGGTTGGATTACTCGAAAATAAATTTGTGATAATATGGATATATGCGGAGAAATTGGCTGTTAATGGTAATCCACACAATGATGCGATTAAAATAATATATATCAGTTGATAATGTCTGGGTGTGTTGGTTTTGTCAGCTATGGATGCATGCTCAATTTTTAACACTCCCATCATAGTTATTGCGGCTGCAAATATAGATATACATGAAATAGAAGCGATTGTGCTGGCTGTTGCTATGCCAGATGCATAGGTAAGTGCATAGACGACAATAATTATTAATGCAGAAATGGCATAATGCAATCGTCGATAGTGTGTGGGGCAAGCAAATGATGCAATGATAGAAATACATGCAATGCCCATGAATATAATATCAATGATGTGACGATATGCCACCAATGCAGTGCTGCAGCAGGGAATAATCACACGAATCCAAAAAATTGATATGGGCAATAAATATGCAATAGCCAATGCACTATGGTGAATGGATAAGTGGTTTTGTAATTTATGATGCCATTTTGAAAACGGCAATGCAGCGATGGTGCTTATGAATATGCCGATTGCAATAAAGACACTGCTTGTTTGTAATGGCAGTGGAAGTGATTGTGTATACCAATGCGTGATATAATAGGATTTAAAGGCATGCCCTAGCATTATAATAAGTATAAATAGTCCGCATAGGCTTAAAGTAAGTAATAACCCACTATTTATTAGGGAAATACGTTTTTCATGGGATAAAGAAAATGCAGGTAAGTACAGCGCAATAAGGCTACATGTAAATGCGATTGAAAATAATAGCATGTCCAAGCTCATTAAACAGAGTAGTAGCATGCTTGCAATGCATGCATGCGTGATATGATTGTATTTTCTTTGATGTTGATGGGATTGTAGCAGATTGGCCATAATACAAATTAATAGTGTGCAAATAACAAATAGGGCACTAATACTGTCAATGCCAATGCTGTAGGCGATGCCAAGTTGTGGAATCCAGGGAATGTGCATCGTAAAATCAAGCTCGCCGGATGATTGAACGATCATAAAGATAAGCACTGCGATGCTAAATGTCGCCCATAAGAAACTCTGTAAAATCACTTTTTGCAATCTGGAATATGTGTGTGGAATAAAATAAATGATCATTGCACCGATGAGGGGCAATAGAATAATTATCATAAGAATATAATGGTTAATAAATTCAATCATGTGTTTAATCCAATATAATTATGCTCAAAATAAGTACAGCGCTAATAATCATATAAACAACCATGCGATGGTAATAGGATGATTCCAATGGGGTGATTATGGATGTCAGTCTATGAGTATGGTGCTGAATTAGATTTGTGGGCCAATACGGTGTATGGGTATTTTTTAACGCGTTCATTTTAGCCAAAGGCCATTGAAATATGTGCCAGATATCATGTGATAATATGCGGCCAATATATAATTCATTTTTAAATATATGATGGGGAATGCGAAGTGCATTTGCCCATCGATCAGCAATATCCCGGCGTTGGGCATAGGTGAGCCATGCCATGATAATGGTATGTAGCATGATGATAATAAAACAGATGATAAACATAATATGGGAAAATGACGATATTGAATCCCCCAGTGAATGGACTTGAGCGGGGATAATTGAGCTTAGCCATGATAAAATAGGATTGGCATTGTCGAGTAAAATAGGAATATGTAATATGCCTCCTAGAATGGTTAGAGATGATAGCAATAATAGTGGTAATGCCATGCTAAATGATGGATCGCGCAACTTGGAAAGAGAGGATTCTGATAATCGTGTGTGGCCAAAGCAAATACTTGATACACAACGAAATGCCGCAAAGGCATGGATGCCAAAGATTATCCATAGGCACAGCCATGCCCATGTGTAGCTATGTTCAAATAATGTCCATAAAATGTCTATTTTTATGGCAAATCCAATGCTTGGAAAAATACCTGCTGTACTCAGCATAGCAATGATTAAACACCAGGATGTGATTGGCATCATTGATTTGATGCTGCCCATATCATGGATGGATAAAATAGTCGGCATGTTTTTTTGAAACACAGCAATGCATAGATATATAAATAGAATGAGCATGTGTGCGCAGATCATATAATAGAATGCATATGCAAAAAAACCATATCCGAAAATAATTGCCCATATACTGCTACAAGCCATGCCCAGCCACAGGGCAATGCGGTTGATAGATGTATGTGATAATGCCATGATGCCAGCTACTGCAGAAGCTATAAATCCAGCGATCATAAATGTGTGTAGTACCTCTGGGGTTAATGAAAATAGGATATTTAATCTAAAAAGAAATAATAGTGCGGGGAGTTGAATTAATTGGGATACAATGGCATGGCCGATAATCGAATGGTGTGATTTAGAGGATGTGTAGGTGAAAAACATGACAATGATATATTTGATCCAAATTGCAGCAAAAAGTAGCATGCCCAACCACTTTGAAAAAGGTATTAATGCGGGCATATGTAATTGGAGGTTGAATATATTTGCACTGATATTAGTGGATGTGGGTGTTGATTCAGATAGTATTCGCTCGATTGTCCAGCAGACAATTAATATCGTAAAATCGCTAATTAAGTTTAGGGCAAGCCCCCAAGATGCATTGTTTTTAGATGTATTCTGTAAGTGCCAACAAATATATGCGAGGCTACTCATCACAATTAGTGATGCAATGCAAAATATCCAATGCCAACTAAGTAAACAAATAATATTGCCTGCCGCGGATAATCCAATAAGTGACAAATAAATGGATCGCTTTTGTTTGGAATGGAAATAGCCCCAGCTAAACATTGCAAGGCATGTATGAATAACTGAAATGGCAATGCTTGCTAAAAGTCCCATTTGATCCAAATATAATTTAGCAATAATGGGTATGCCATTTAGCGAAAACCATTGAAATAATGTGCTGGTAATTGTTGATGGATTGTCGAATCCATTTAAAGTGATTGTCAGGATAATTGTGAGTCCAATAAATTTGATGAAGCCAATAATGGATAAAAAATGAGCCCAAGGTGCAATAATAGATGTGATGCGCGAGCGTGAGAATAAAGCGGTCAATGCATTTAATGCCGCAATGCTTAAGGGTAAGAGAATTAAACTCCAAATAATATATTCAAGGCTAATATATGTATAAAGTTTTGTTAGCATTAAATTTCCACGTGAGGGTGTTTTTCAATATCTATATTATTCAATTGATTTTGAATCGATAGGGCAATGCCAATACCAAGTAAGATAAGTTGTATAATAGCAAAAAAAACAATCATTAGTATACCTTCTTCAGAGCTATTGTATAAACTAAATGCAAGCAATGTAAGCTGAATACCTGCAAATGCGATTACTATTGCCATGCATATACTGGTAAATTTCTTTCGAATAATAATACCCAATAATCCCATATGGAATAATAATATTGCGATTAAAAGTAAATGAGACATTGGCATTACTGGGTTTCCTTGTGCGTTGTTTGGTCGATGGGGTTGTTGGTGTTTTTCAACACCCTCCCCATGGAAGAATAAAGTAGTACGCATATAAGCATAAGCATTAATAATAATGGGATGATTAGGAGGTATGTCTGAAATAGTTGCCAGGTCATTGTATGCAAGTTAGGTATAAAATTTGATAGTGATGCATGGATAGAAAATGCATAGACAATAAATATGATTAGTAAAAATAAATATAGCAGACTTATACTGGCAAGGATTTGATAAAATGAAATATGCGGGTATTCAATATGTGTGTGTAAGGGTAAACATGATCCAAACCCTAAATAGAATAAACTTAAAATTGTCGCACCTGTTATGAAAAAAATCCATGGCATATAGGGAATATCAAGTAATAGCATGCATGAAGAAAGGAGCACTAAATGCAGCATATAATATCCCAGCATATGGGATAATTTGTTGCTAAATACGGATAGTATACCGCTTGCCAGGCTGATACTTCCGGTGATGTAGATAAGTGGTTTAATCATAATAATAGTAATTTATCAGAAACTACGTTTAGCGATGATAATATCATATATGCGCTGACTTAATATGAGCAGAGTATATATCAATAGGAGCTTAATCAAAAGGGAATACATGCATATAATGGATATCATCCATTCATTTATTACATTGGATGCAAGTGTTGCAGGGTTAATGCGATAGAGTAAGTAGAGGCATGCATTTGGAATCATGCCTATTGTAAGCAGAAAAAAAACGTGGTGATATCGGCATTGTTTCCATCCATAATGATAGGCATGTATTAATATATAAATACATGATGTGCTAGATATAGTAATGCTGAGTATTATAAATAGATTGCATAGTATATGACTTTGCGTGGTTAACTGCGATAACGGAATATACGGCAATTGCCAACCACCCAAAAAAAGCATGGCAATCGTCAATGCCCAGCCTAGACGAACAAGTATGGTAAGGTGGTTGTGTTGTGAAATAATGCGTGGAGATATGATAGGGCTCTCCACAAACGCCCACCTTCGGCGTTGTCCAGCAAATTCAAATCGGTTACATACTCTTATGTATGCGTCCTCATTAAATTTACTGTCCGCCTTGAATCTGGACATTTCTGAACAACCCTCAAAATTGCTATTTTTAAATAGTCCTATGCCCTCCCCATAATTGATTGTCTGTGCGCTAAATAAATAAACAGTATGGCTGCCAAATAAGATGCAGAAAATAAATAAAATGGGTTGTGTAATGATGGCCCAATTGATTGGGTTGTGGGTATGTGAGAGAATAATTTCTTTCCATGTCATGGTATTAAATACATAAAAAAATAATAAAAAAAGAATTGTGTAGAGGCACAGGTGTATTAGCCATAGTAGTGTTATCCGTGATAAAGGTTGTATAGTATGGGCGCTTAAATAATACCTGCGAATAAGTTCAATGCCCATTAGTGTAGGCAATAGAGATATGCATATATACGGCGATGGCCAGGAAATATAATACGGTGTTTTATCCAACACTAGTCCAAGATATGTATATGTATCAAAATAAATGGGAACCATGCCAAATAAAATGATAATGAGTATGAACTGGAGATATTGAAAAAAAAATTGTTGTTTGCTGATCTTACTGCCATCAATATGTGCATCTAAATGATATTGGTTATAATTATTGGTAATATCATGGTAAGTTGTGAGCCATTTTTTTATTTTTTGATGAAATGTTAAATATGGATTGCATGATAATGCATGTCTCAATGGCAATGCATCTATAAAATAAATGATCGGCAATGTAAGAATGCCAAAAAAAATAAGAACGCTGATGTGATGAGCAATGCTAATTTGTATCATAATTTATTTAAGGGCAGTTCCTTAATTTAGCTCAAAAATAGTTGTTTCAGGCGCATGCGAGCTTTTATGTTGAAATTGAGGCGTGTGTATTCCCCATGTATGCAAGGTACCTGCATGGGAATCATTGACAATGCTATAAGTGATATTATCATCCTTGCTGGCTTTTAATCGTTTGTATTCTTTGGATGCAATTTCTTTTTCAAAACTACTTCGTGATTTACGTAATTTTTTATACGTACGAAGTGCTTCTTTGCGATATGGCTCCGCGCGAATGATTAACTCGTCGGGTGCCACTTTATCATTAAATAATACCCAACTCCATTTACGATGCACAAACCACACATCTTCATTGACGCGTGCCCACAGTAAAAGCCCTTTAGTATGCCATTTACCACTGGAATGACGTTTTAGAAATGATTTTATTTTGGGAAGAACTATGTCTGGGTGTCCAATGAGTTCGCGAAGTAATAAATAAAAATCCGCTTCGGCCGCATAATCACTGCGTTTATATTTTTTAAGTAATTTTTTATAGTGACTACCAGAGTAAGGGATATAGGTAATACTGTGGTCATAATAGAAGGCCTGTTTGCCATATAGGGCATTGAGTTTTTTGGCTTCCTTTTGCATGCATACAGGTGTGCGCGGTGCTGATTTAGACCAATAGCATTTTTTTTCTGCTTTTTCTGTCAGATAATCCGCCATGCTATCTAATAATCGCCCACACATTAACAGTGCTCGCGGTGTGTATTTCTTTTTCGAACGTTGTTTTGTAAAACTACAATATTCTATGGCTGCTTTTTGAAGTTGATTGTGTTGCATATAATGATCTGCATTTACCAAAGGGTTGTTTTTGGCTAAGGCAATGTGTGATATTAATAAACTTATCAGTAAAATACAATATAGCATAAAAATCGTCTCCTTTAATTTATAGCTGTTAAATCTATCTGGGCGTTTGTGCTAACTCCATTGTGGGATTGCCCTTGAAATAGCAATTTGTGGGGTTGTTCAAAAATGTCCAGATTCAAGGCGGACAGCAAATTTAATGAGGGCGCATACATAATAGTATGTAACCGATTTGTATTTGCTGGACAACGCCGAAGATGGGCGTTTGTGGGCAATTCCATTGTAGCGATGATTATGCAAAGAATAACGAGTAATAGAATGATGGCGCATAGTCCAATACAGAGTTTTAAGATACTGTCCTGTATGGGAATTGTTGGTTGTTTAATAGGTAATTGATCGATCGGATGTATGATTGCATGATTATTCTTAGGGTATTGTAATCGGCGACATATTAGGTGTTTTCCGATAATAACGATACCCCCAATGCTAATAAGTGTGATAAGCGACCATTCCATATGTTGTATATATCAATTTTTTTGATGAATGAATATGAAAATAATGGGACTGTCATCAAAACATCCATTGTCGGTGTTTCTTCACGCATCTCATCCTTTTAGTTCTTCACATACTCGCATTGTCGTTTGCTGGCCTAAGGTTTGGTAATGCACTTACCATCTGGGAATTTTTGAATAACCTCACAGAATGTCAATCAATGCAAAGGAATGTATCTTGGTGGGTGATCCAAAATATTATGATGTTCTGGGTTTTAAGTGTTTTTCAGAGTTAACATATGAAGATGTGTCGCAGGAATAGGTGCTGGTTTTTTTATTGTTGGATCAAGAATCAAAAGGGCGTGTTATATTTTACAAAAACTTTTTAGCGACTGAATAGAGTGGGATTGCCCGTTGGAACACCCCTCTTAGATATTATCCAGCAAATTCAATTCGATTACATACTCGTGTGGTTGCGCAATTTTTCATCAAAAATGCGATAAATAATCTCAAAAAAATAGACACTTTAGACGGTTATTAATAATACTATAATTATAGTATTATAACTCAGCATTATAAATCATATTGGCAGCTATATTAATTCTATAATTTCGTTATCCCGGTCCATAGACAAAAAATGCTCGCATTTGTATATGTTGATTCTCAGTGCCAGGCATTGATAAGTATTTGATTATATTGATGATATTCATTTTTAAGGTTATTTTTTTCAATTCAAATTCCACTCTTTTATCCTTTATTTGTCAGCAAATTCAATAATGGAATTATATAAACATTGTTATAAGATGTGTTCCGAAAACGGAACACTTTTTATATTGTATTGACTATTTCAGTAATCATGCTATATGGGCAAAAATTTACTGAAATTGTTGTCGCACAACCGATGACATTGTCGTATGTGCCAAATGTCATCCTGTGGCACCAACGGTTGCCATTTTGGCCCGTACGGGCACGGCGTGCCGTGCCCTCAATGTCATATATGGACGTGAGTCCTAAAATCCATGTCATATGGGACTGGTGAAAAATAGGCATTTTCAGTGTAAAAAGTGATTGTGATCAGA
>CAYZSU010000054.1:0-14453 GCA_964480565.1 uncultured Myxococcales bacterium
ATAACAGTCAGGAATTTGCAGTGCCATCTGCTGGAAAAGCAGAAATGATATTTACGCCAAATGACAGTGAACAAGAGGTGAAATTAACAATTCATGAATTTGAAGGCCCTGGCATAGTGATGGGTATTCATAATACAGATCGTTCCATACGATCATTCGCACGTGCGTGCGTGAAATATGCTCTATCTGAAAAAGTGGACTTATGGTTTGCAGCCAAAGACACGATTAGTAAAAAATATCATACACATTTTCGCCAGGTGTTTAGTGAGGAAGTGCGAAATAGCAAGGATAAGATGAAAGAAGCGGGAATTAGTTATCGCTATTTATTAATCGATGATGCGGTGGCTCAGATTATGAAACATGAGGGTGGTATTTTATGGGCATGTAAAAATTATGATGGGGATGTGTTTTCTGACATGATTGCGGGTGGTTTTGGTAGTTTAGGTATGATGACATCCGTGCTTGTATCACCGGATGGTAATTTTGAGTTCGAAGCCGCTCATGGCACTGTAAGGCGTCATTATTATGAACATAAAAAGGGAAATTCAACGAGTACAAATTCAGTGGCATCTATTTTTGCATGGACAGGTGCATTGAAAAAACGCGGTGAATTGGATGGTACTCAGGAACTGGTGTCTTTTGGCGAAAAATTAGAAAAATCAGTGATTGATTGCATTGAATCTGGTATAATGACCAAAGATCTCACTCGTTTAGTAACGCCTGTTATTGAGGATTATCAAACAACAGAGGGTTTTTTGGATCAAGTTGCAAAACGATTTGAAGGTGAACTAGCAAAAATATGATGAATTGCCTGGCAACTCATTAGATAATTATTAATTATGAAACTAATGAAAGGGGGGCTTATGGCCAAACAAAATTGTTGGGAATTTAAAAAGTGTGGTAGAGAACCTGGGGGGGCAAAAGCCAAAGAATTGGGGATTTGTCCTGCTGCTATAGAAACAAAAGTGAATGGAACAAATTCTGGAAAGAATGGTGGGCGTGCATGTTGGGCATTAACAGGGACACTTTGTGGTGGTAAAGTTCAAGGTACATTTGCAACTAAACTTGCAAATTGCATGAGTTGTGAATTTTATCAGTTAGTTGGTGCAGAAGAAGGTGTTAATCATGAATCTTCAAAAGATATATTTAAAAAGATGCAATCTTAACGATTAGTAATTAAAGAAACGATTATAAATTTGTGTAAGAAATGTTACATGACTGAAAGCTGCTCACTAGGTTAAATTTATCCTAGTGGGCAGTTTTTAGTCAATGGATTAAGGAATTTAAGGAGATTATATGGCTCAAAAAGGGATACGAGAATATCATGCGAAATTGATGTTGTCCAAATGGTTAGCAGCCGATAATTCATATAAAGGACAGGTTGTTCTTGTTGATGAGAATACGCATTGGGATGAATTGATTGCTGATAATGATTGGCTATTATCTGAAAAATTAGTGGCTAAGCCAGATCAACTATTTGGCAAACGTGGAAAACACGGATTACTTTGTGTTAATAAAAATTTAGACGATGTGAAAAAATGGATTCAAAGTAAGATAAATACTCAAGTGACAGTAGGTAATGTTACAGGCGAGTTAACTCATTTTTTAATTGAGCCCTATACAGATCATTCCTCAGAGGAGGAGTGGTATATTGCTATTCGTGATAGCCGAGATCATGATACTATTTATTTTTCAAAAAAAGGTGGCGTGGATGTGGAAGAAAATTGGGATAGTGTATCACAAATCACTGTGCCCATTTTGACAGATCCAACTCAATTAGATGTCGCTACTCAACTCGGTGATTTGGGATGTCATAAAGATGCATTTATTTCATTCGTTCAATCATTGTATGCATTTTACACAGAGAGTGGCATGAGCTATTTGGAAATCAATCCATTTACTTTTTCAAAACAGGGTCATGTTATGCCATTGGATATGGTTGTAAAACTCGATGATACGGCGAGTTTTGATTGTCGACACATTTGGAATGACATTTACTTTCCAAGGCCATTTGGTAATGCACATACAAAAGAAGAAGATTATATTCAATTTTTAGATGCACAAAGTGGCGCGTCTTTAAAGTTAACTATTTTAAATCCAAAAGGATCTGTATGGACAATGGTGGCTGGTGGTGGCGCTTCAGTTATTTATGCAGATACAGTATGTGATTTAGGTTTTTCAAAAGAACTTGCAAATTATGGAGAATATTCCGGAGATCCATCCGCAGAGCTGACCTATAATTATGCCAAAACAGTGATTGATTTGATGACTCGTGAAAAAAGTGTAAAGAAGAAAGTACTTTTAATTGGTGGCGGTATTGCAAATTTTACAGATGTTGCCAAAACATTTACAGGTATTATCGCGGCACTAACTGATCATTACCAATTAATTAAAGATCACGGCATTACGATTTATGTGCGTCGTGGGGGGCCCAATTACAAAGAGGGCTTGGAGAAAATGCGGGCACTTGGTAAACGCTTGGAATTACCTATTCATGTGTTTGGCCCAGAAACACATATGACTAAAATTGTATCTTTGGCTTTGAAATAGAATAGGTGTAAATGCCGCGAATATAGGAGACGAATTATGGAATTATTTTCAAATAAAACACGAGCAATTGTTTATGGATATCAACAAAATGCGATTCAGCGTATGTTGGATTTTGATTATGCGTGTAATCGTGATACCGTATCTGTCGCTGCAATCGTTAATCCCTCACGGGAAGGTCTTCATAAAGTATTTTGGGGACAACGTGAAATTCTTATTCCCATGTATCGGACATTGGAAGAGGCAACAAAAAAACATGTGGATGCGGATGTTGTTGTTAATTTTTCATCTCAACGGTCTGCATTTCAGACAACAATGGATGCGCTTGATAATGATCAAATTAAAGTGGTTGTTGTAATAGCAGAAGGAGTGCCTGAAAGAAAGGCACGAATTATGGCCATGACAGCAAAAAAGAAAAATAAATGGATTATTGGTCCTGCGACTGTAGGTGGAATAAAAGCAGGATGCTTTAAAGTAGGAAATACTGCAGGTACCATTGATAATATTATTGCATCAAAATTGCATCGTTCTGGTTCAGTGGGATTTGTTTCCAAGTCAGGTGGTTTGTCCAATGAATGCTATAATATTATCGCCAGAAATACGGATGGTTTGTATGAAGGAATTGCCATTGGTGGTGATAATTATCCGGGATCTACATTGCTCGAGCATATTTTGCGATATGAAGCTATTCCAGAAGTGAAAATGATTGCAGCGCTTGGTGAAGTCGGTGGTACGGAAGAATTAAAAATTGTAGATGCCTTGAAACAGGGGCAAGTCACTAAGCCGCTCGTTATTTGGGTGACTGGTACGTGTTCAAAAATGTTCCCTCAAGGCGTTCAATTTGGCCATGCAGGTGCCAAGGCCGATTCAGAATTAGAAACTGCAGATGCAAAAAATAATGCGCTTCGTGAGTCAGGTGCAATTGTTCCAAAGAGCTTTGATGACTATGGGGACGCCATTGGCAATACCTATGATAAGCTTGTTCAGAAAGGAATTATTATACCTGCTGTGGATGTGGATACGCCCATATTTCCTGAAGATTATGCCAAAGTTATGAAGGAAGGGCGCATTCGTAAGTCAGCTGAGTTTATATGTACAATTTCCAATGATAAGGGTGAGGAATTAACCTATGGTAATATGCCAATATCAAAAGTGATTGGCGATAATATTGGGGTAGGTGGTGTGATTGGGTTGCTGTGGTTTAAACGCGAGTTGCCTGCATTTGCATGTAAGTATTTAGAAACAATATTAATGCTTACTGCAGATCATGGCCCTGCAGTGTCTGGTGCGCATAATGCAATTGTGACTGCACGTGCGGCAAAGGATATTATATCAAGTTTAGTATCCGGATTATTAACGATTGGCCCTCGTTTTGGTGGTGCAATTGATGGGGCGGCGCAGCATTTTAAACGTGCATACGAAGCAGGTCTTAGTGCGGAAGAATTTATTTTAGAAATGAAGGCCAAGGGCATTAATATCCCAGGCATTGGGCATCGTGTAAAAAGTGTGAGCAATCCTGATATGCGTGTCACGCAATTAAAAGAGTTTGTGAAAGAGGTTTTTCCAAAAACAGCGCTATTGGATTTTGCATTGGAAGTGGAAGCAATTACAACACAAAAGAAGGGTAATTTAATTTTAAATGTGGATGGCTGCATTGGTATTACTTTTGTTGATCTATTATGGTCGCTTCCAGAGTTATTTGATAAAGATTATGTGGATGAAATTATATCACTTGGTTGTTTAAATGCATTGTTTGTTGTGGGTCGATCTATTGGGATTTTCGGCCATATTTTTGATCAAAAACGCCTTAAACAGCCAATGTATCGTACGTCATATGATGATATTGCATATATGGATGAGTAATGCAGATAATAAATGCAATGCGCTCTATGACCATGAGTATTCTGCTACTGATCAGTCTATGGGTGATAAACTGTGGACTTGTCAGTCCGGCTATGTCGATTTCTTCGATAACACCCAGTTCGGGCTCTGCTTTGGGATCGACAGAAATTACAATTACAGGGCATTACTTGGATACAGTTGCTTCGATTGAATGGAATGGTATTTTATTAAAAGCAAAGTCAATTGATGAAAACAGTATTACATTGCTAGCACCCTCATCCAATGGATTTACTGGCAGCGTAGATATTATTTTATCGGATGATCAGGGCAATAGTGACGATAGTCAATATACATATACAAGTATGATCGCAGTGATTAATGCAAATTCAAATGATTTATCAATTATTAATTTAAATCGAAGCAATATGTCTGGAAATGCTTTTGACGTATCTCCAATATCTTTGCAGGGAACTGCTCCTTCAGGAATTGCACATGATGCCAGTGGGCAGTATTTGTTTATTAGCTATGCAAACAGCCAGACGATATCTGTATATCACTATGATTATAAAAATGGTTCATTAACAGCTATTAATAATTCACCATTTTCAATTAATGCACAAAATAGTCAGGCCTTATTCTTTGATGGTTTATTGAATATTCTATTTTCTGTGAATGCAGATTCAGAAAATATTACATCCTATGTTTTTGATGCGTCAAATTCATTGCTAACTCATATGGATACATATGCTGTCAATGGAATATCTCCCAATGATATTGCATGTGATCAAAGTGATCAATTATTATTTATGCCCAATGCGGATAGCAATACAATATCTGTAGTTGCATATGGCACCGATGGTAATTTTGTTGATTTAAACTATTTGCCAATGAGTACGGGTGGTGTTTTACCACAGTATATTGCAATTGACACATCGAATAAATTTTTATTTGTTAGCAATAGTGGTTCACGTACAATCGCTATGTTTTCATATGATAGCAGCGGCGTCTTGACAGCCCATGCAATGTCTCCATTTTCATCCGATGGGCAAGGGACTGGGCGAATAGTGCTCGATGTTAGTCAACGACTGCTTTTTGTGGCCAATCAAAACTCACATACAATAAGCACGTTTTTATATGATACAACAAATGGTCTGACAAAAATAAATTCATTTTCATCGGGTGGTTTAATGCCTATATCAATGGCTATTGATATTAGCAATTACCTGTTATTGGTTATCAATCAAATATCAGGAACATTGGCATTGTTTCGCTATGATTCAAATGGAACGATTACATCCTCTGATGATTTAATTTCTATTGATGGCCGTCAACCACAACATTTAACTTTAATCGAGTAATTTATGAAATCAATATTTTGCATTACATTGGGATGTGCAAAAAATCGTGTGGACACAGAGATTATGTTGGGGCATCTGACATCAAACGGGTATGAGTTGATAGATGATCCTGCGCAAGCGCACTCAATATTAATCAATACTTGCGGTTTTATAGAAAGTGCAAAAAAAGAAGCCATTGATACAGTATTGAACCTGGCCGAATATAAAAAAAATGGTCAATGCCAGATGCTTATTGTTGCCGGTTGTTTAGCTCAACGATACGCAGATGATTTAAGTGACTCATTGCCTGAGGTTGATTTATTTTTAGGTGTTGGTGATTTTCATCAAATTATTGATCATATTCATGCCAATGAAAAAAAAGCAGTATCTAAGGTATCTGAGTATTTATATGATCATGTCTCTCCTAGAGTATTAACAACATCACCATATATGGCTTATGTGAAAGTGGCTGAAGGATGTGATAATCGATGTTCCTATTGTGCAATTCCATTGATTCGTGGTGGTTTTCGATCGCGCTCTATCGCATCTGTGATTAAAGAAGTTGAAAATTTAATTGCTGGAGGAGTAAAAGAAGTTAATTTAATTTCTCAAGATACCACTGCATTCGGAAAAGGTAGCGATGAGTCGCTTGTAATGCTTGTCAAAGAACTGCTTAATTATTCAAAGTCAGATATATGGTTTCGAATTTTATATGCATATCCTTATAAATTTCCAATGGAGCTAATTGATTTAATGCGATTGGATTCACGGTTGTGTTCCTATATTGATATTCCAATTCAACATGTGAATAATCATTTATTAAAACAAATGAATCGAAGAGGCTCTTACGAGGAAACATTGCATTTGATCGAATCAATTAGGGCACGATATGGGGATATAACGCTTCGCACATCGGTGATTGTTGGGTTTCCAGGTGAAACAGAGGAGATGTTTGCGGAATTAGAGGCATTTATTGAGCATGTGAAATTCGATCATTTGGGTGTATTTACCTATTCTGCGGAAGAGGATACGCCAGCATATGATTTTTCAAATCATGTACCGTCTGATATTGCACAATTGCGTTCGGATAAATTAATGCAAATACAGCAATGTATTTCACGTGAAAAAAATAAATCAATGCGAGGTAGACGCGTTCGCGCCCTTGTGGAAGGGGTGTCGAGTGAATCCGATTTATTATTGCAAGCACGTCATATCGGTCAAGCCGCAGAAGTAGATGGCATTATTTATATCAATGAGGGGACTGCCAGTGTCGGTGATTTTGTGGATATTGAGATTACAGATACGCATGATTATGATTTGGTTGGTAAAATCGTTTGAACAATGGGAATGCCATCAAAACATCCACCTTCGCAGGTTGGAAAGCCAAATCCAATTCAGTTCCATAAAACAGTTGCTTACCCATTGATTTCATTTTTCCCATCTGCTACATCCCATCCTCATTATTAAAATTAAAATTGTGAGTTATTATTATGAAATTATTGAAAAGTTCCATTATGGGACTGTTGAGAAATAGACAGTTTGTGGGGTTGTTCAAAAATACCCAGATTCTAGGCTTCCGAAAACCCATGGGCCGAGCGTACATGCAAGTACATGAGGATTGTGGGTGCAGCGGGAAACGCCGAAGATGGGTGTTTTTCAACAACCCCATTATATATATAGTTATATCATTTCTCTTTATATCAATATCTCACGCGCGGCCATCATGGCATCGCTCTTCAGGACTTAAGAAAAAAGCAGTTCCTATTGTTGCGGTTACGAATGAAAAATCCCAAACAAATGATACACTGAAAACTCCATCAGTCGTAGTTCCTCAAATAAGTCCATATGATCATATTTTGCCATTAAGTGATGAATCCATTGATATTACATCATTGACATTGGATGACTGTATTGACCTTGCATTAAGGCGAAATAAACAAATTATTGCGAGTGATTATAATATTAATGCGGCACAGGCGAAATTAACCGAAGCCAATGCGCTTTTTTGGCCAGTGATGGAATATCGGTATCGTATGGCACCTGCACCAAAGGATGTGAGCAATGCATTTAATACATTTTTTGATGGTCAGGTGACATTGTTTAATAGCATGCATATTGGTATTGGTGTGCCGCTTATGACCTTTGGTCAACTGCGTACAGCCAAGCAAATGGCCAAACGAGGTGTAAATGCAGCTGTGATTACATCGCAGGCACAGCGAAGAGAAATTATTTATAAGGTGAAACAGGTATATTATGGATTACAGTTAGCGAATGAAACATTGGGATTGATTGCAGAAGCTAGGGGAAAGTTAAATTCGCGTATTCGTTCGGAAGAGAATAAAGAACATAAAACCATGGCACCATTTGATATTCTTCAAATGAAAGTTTTTTTAAATGAGTTGAATCATCGATATTTCGAAACAGAACAGCATGGCAAAATGGCATTTGAAGGGCTAAAGGCATTGCTTGATTTGCCACCAGATAGTGACCCTAAGTTGGATACATTAAATTTATCGCAGGTCAAAGGAGTCCTTTCCTCTAAAGATGATTTTGTGGCGCGAGCACTTCAAAATCAAAAGGAATCTCAGCTCATTGATGTTGGCGTCAATGTAAAGGAGTTAATGGTAAAACTTGAAAAATATAAATTAATGCCCCATGCAGGTATTGGTATATTTGCGGATATTGGTCGCTCTACAGGTGAGATTGCAGGGCTAAGCAGCAATGATGACTTTAATGATCCATTTAATTATACGCGAGCAGGGGTTGGCTTTGAGCTTAAGGGGACGCTTGATTTTCATGGTGGCTATGCACGAATAAAAAAGGCAAAGGTTGACTATTTAAAGAGTTTATATGAGGGAGTGATTGCAAAACGTGGTCTTAGCATGCAGATGAAAGATGCCTTTAATTATGCAATGCGCATGAATGAAGAAGTTCATTTAGCCAAAAAATCAGTCACTTATGCACGCCAGATGATTTTCCTTTCAAAAGTGAATTCAGACATGGGTATTGGTGAGGCATCAAAATATGCAGACGGTCTTAAGTTGTATCTTGTGTCGCAGGGGAAATACTATAAAGCTATTTATGATTATAATGTAGCGATTGCGGATTTAGAAAAGCGTGCGGCATCAGGTGTATTGTTGGACAAGCCAAAGAGTGACAATGATTTGTTTAGTGATGAGATGTCTGTGGATGATGAGTTTGATAATGAATTTATTATGTTAGAAGAATGATAGGATATAAGGAATAATTATATGAGATATATTATGGGATTGTTGAAAAATAAATACATTGTGGGCAGTACCATGATGATATTATGTACTGTTATGCTGCTTTTACCCATGTACAGCTATGCGATTAAAGTACTGCCTAAAACGAATGTAAAAAAAAATCAGATAAAAAAACGATACTACCCCAAGGGAAGTCCCACACGTGCGATTCAAAACTTGGATGATATGCTGGGTGATTTTATTGTAAAATCAGATGGTCGGGCATTAACTGCAAAAGAAAACCGATTTAATCGACAGTTAAAGAAAAAAATTATTCATGGTACATTGGATGTGCGTGAACTATCGCGTTTATCACTTGGAAGGCATTGGCATGACCGCTCTGATGAGGAAAAAGATGCCTTTGTATTATTGCTAACGGATTTATTGGAAGAAAAAGCATTGTTCTCAAAAGAACAGTCTGCCGCAAAGAGTAAGGATGGCGGCAAGTATAATGTGAAATATGGTGGTCACAAGTTTCATAAAACGGATAAAACACGGGCCTTTGTTAGAACAAAAGTGATCATTCCATCCGAAGATATTACATTGGGCCTCAATTATAAATTAAAGAAGAAACATCGCGAATGGAAAATATATGATATTATTGTGGATGAAGCGAGTTTAGTGGATAATTACAAATATCAATTTGGTTCGATTATTTCTAAAAAAGGATATGATGATTTGTTTGGACGAATGAGTAATGTTCTTTCAAAAATCAAAACAAAGCGGCATGGTTCCAATGAGCCATCCCAATGACACAATCAATTGACAGTGCAATTGTTATCCTAGCCGATGGTGCACGGTCAGATGTATTTCATCGATTACTATCAGAAAATAAACTTCCCCATATTGCCTCCAATATTTTAGATCGGGGAACCTTTGTACCTGCGGTGACGAGTTTTCCGTCGACTACAGGTCCGGCCTATTTGCCCTATTTGACAGGGTGTTTGCCTGGATCGTGTAATATGCCGGGAATTCGATGGTTTGATAAATCGCTTTATGGAAAGGGGCATAGCTTTCACAGGTATCGCTCGTATGTGGGGTTGGAAAGCTTTTGGATGGCCAGCGATATCACCTCGCATATTCGTACGATTTTTGAATTATTGCCGGACTCTTATAATGTGTTTAATGCCATTACCAGAGGAGCGGGATCTAGGAATATGACTACAATTAGTCGTATTTGGTATTGGTATTATGCGCATTTAACGGATCATTGGGGTTATATTGATCACGTGGCCATGGACAAAGTGATACAGACTTTAGACAAAGATCCAAGCTACATATTTGCGGTGTTTCCAGCTATTGATGAATACTCGCATTTATCCCATCCAGAACATGATAGCGTGATCAATGCGTATGTGGCACTCGATAATCATATCGGTAAATTATATAATGCGCTTGATAAAAAAAATATACGCGAAAGTACTGCGGTATTTATTGTGAGTGACCATGGTTTAAGCCGCACGCATACTCATTTTTGTATTAATACATTTTTAGAAAAACACGGATTACCTGTTTTTTTCTATCCCTTGATTTTTAATAAAAAAGGGAAACGCGCTGCAAGTATGGTGTCTGGCAATGGCATGAGCCATGTGTATTTTCAGCATCCCGATGGTTGGGACCAACGAGTATGTAAATCCATGATCGATTATATGGCGCCGAACTTGATTTCAGAGTTGGTAAAAGAACCTGCCATTGATATTATTACTTTATATGAAGACGAACAGACATTACTCATTTTAAGTAAGCGGGGAAAAGCAACTTTAGCCTGGGATGAGGATGCCATTGTCTATAATGTATGCGATAATGATCCGTTTGGGTATGGGGTGCTGCCAGTGCGAATGAGCAAAGAGGAGTCATTGCAGCAAACAGCAGGTACTAACTATCCGGATGCATTATTTCAATTGCTACATATTACAAATGCATCGCGAAGTGGGGATATGATATTATCCGCGATGCCTGGATATGATTTGCGTTTGAAATACGAACATCCAGAGCATTTTGCATCACATGGATCCTTGCATGCACTACATATGAATGTACCATTAATTAGTTCTGTGCAGTTGCCGCAAAAACCCGTGCGTTCCGTGGATTTATTTCCCACTATTTTTTCATTATTAGGCCATCATGCACCTGATTATATTGATGGTCAGTCTCTGCTAAGGGATTGATGCTGCCCTTAAAATGCCCATCTTCGCAGGTTGCTAAAAAATCCAACTCAGTTACATACTGTTATGGTTGCGTCCTTATTGAATTTGCTGTTTAGCGATGTGACAACTTGGGTGCTTTTAGCCAAGTTGATCAAGTGCTTATGCATTACCGACAGTGAAAATATAATAGTCGCTAATAGGATAGGCAAATGCTTTACTTTTTATTCCTACATGATAACCAATGCGCATGAAAAAGAGAGCCTATTGTTTATTTATCTATATAATGTTGATTTTGTTTGCAGCTAATGCCGATGCCTTACCGCAAAAGCCGGATGCGTCATTTTTTGTAACAGATGAAGCAGGGGTGTTAAATCCTGACCATCGATCCAAGTTAATTCAATTGCTAACTCAATTTGAGAGAATGACTCAGATTGAAATTGCTGTTGTGACGGCTTCTGACCTAAATAATACTCCCATTGATATGGTTGCCACAGAGTTAGTTGAAAAATGGGGCATTGGTAAAAAGGGTAAGGATAATGGCATCTTATTTTTAATTGCGCCAAATGAAAGAAAAGTACGTATTGAAGTTGGCTATGGTTTGGAAGGTGTGTTGCCAGATGCCAAAACAGGGACACTATTAGCTAGCAATGTATTGCCTTATTTTAAAAAGGGGCAATTTTCCTTGGGTATTTTGGCAGGCACAGTGAGTATCATTAATGCAATTACTGGTAAAGAAATGCCAGGCATTGCATTGAATAGTCATGCGAGTAAGGGTGCAAAATCAAATACTTTAATAAAAGATCCAGGTAAGCGATCTAAAACAATACAGCAACCCAAGCGATCGCTTTTTTCCATAATTAAAACAATTATTTTAATTATTGTCGGGCTATATTTGTTTATTCGCCATCCCCGATTGTTCCTATTAATGTTATTAATGGGAGGAGGTCGTGGCTCAGGGCGCAGCGGTGGCTTTGGTGGTGGTTTTGGTGGTTTTGGTGGCGGATTATCCGGTGGGGGTGGGGCCTCACGCGGATGGTAAGTGGGGTATTTTTGAGCAACTCCCTAAAAAAAATGTTTATTTAATGAAAGGATATTTGAATGTTACCTCTTGAATTTGCGAATAAATTGCATGCTATTTTGGGCGATAAATTAATTTCAGTTGTCTTATATGGATCTGCCGCACGAGCTGATTTTTCAAAAAAATACTCAGATTATAATATTCTTTGTATGTTAACTGAAGTTCATCCTGCGCAATTAATGACGATAAATAAATTAATCCGACAATGGACAAAAGCCGGGAATTCATTGCCACTTTTTTTTGATTCAGAGCATATTCGAACGTCTTTGGATGTATTTCCTATGGAATTTTTGGACATAACCGCATGCCATAAAGTTCTGTATGGCAGCGATATTTTTTCAGATATTCATGTGGATCAAAAAAATCTTCGTCATCAATGTGAGATGGAAATTAAGGGTAAATTAATTTACTTGAGAAGCGAGTTTTCGTTGATTTCAAATCAACCGAAAAAAGTGGGGGAGTTGATGGTTAAAACTCTGTCTACCTTTATTACACTGTTTAAAGGTGTGCTTCGACTATTAAATATTGAACCTGGAGAAAGCGCAAAAGTGATTGTTGAACAATTGAACGCGCATATAGAAATAAAGCCCAATTGTTTTTTTGAACTCATTGACATTCGAAATAATAATACCATTTTACCCAGAGGAGATGAGGCGATATGTCTATTTGAGAACTATATATCTCAAATTCAACATATTGCAGTTATTGTCGATAAAATGGATGTGTAAGGAGAATTTATGAAAAAAATATGGATTGTCATGGCAGTCATTGCAGTGATTGTGTTTATGATGTTTAGTTCACTGACTGGTAAATATAATCAAATAGTGACCTTGGATGAGTCGATGGATACAGCATGGGCACAAGTTGAGAATGTATTGCAGCGTCGTGCGGATTTAATTCCAAACTTAGTGAGCACTGTAAAGGGGTATGCGACACATGAAAAGGATGTATTTACTCAAGTCGCTAAAGCGCGTTCGCGCGTTGGCTCAGCGAATTCGAGATCAGATAGCATGACAGCGAATAATCAACTCAGTCAAGCGCTGGGGCGCTTACTATTGGTGGTTGAACGGTATCCAGACTTGAAAGCCAATCAAAATTTTATACGTTTGCAGGATGAACTGTCTGGCACTGAAAATCGAATTTCAGTCGAGCGTCGTCGCTATAATAGTACAGTGCAGGCCTATAATAGTTTTGTAAGACGATTTCCAAATAGTTTTATTGGATCATTGTTTGGATATACTAAGGATAACCGTTATTTTAAGGCTGATGAAGCGGCCAAGTCAGTACCTAAAGTGGACTTTGGAAAATAGACCTCTCTTTTGTACCCTCGATCTAAAAACGAGCTATTGTACCAATGCTATGTCATTTCGAGGAACGAAGTGACGAAGCAATCCAGCCTATTTTTTCTGGACCCACTTCGCTGTCCTAAAGGCCATCTCGTTGGTGACGAACTAATCTGAAACACCGCAGACTGACCAATCCTTCGAAAGAAATCGAATAAACGTATTGTAAGGTATAATAAAAAACAGGATGCATATGCATCCTGTTTTTTATATTGGGATTATTACTTAATATCTGTAAAAATCAGGTTTATAAGGCCCATTAATTGGAATATTCAAGTAATTGGATTGCTCATCTGTTAATTGGGTGAGTTCAATGCCCAATTTACTTAAGTGTAACCTGGCAACTTCTTCATCCAATGCCTTAGGCAACATATACACGCCAACATCATAATATTTTGTAAATAGTTCAATCTGAGCCAAGCATTGATTGGTAAATGAATTGCTCATCACAAATGATGGATGTCCGGTGGCACAACCTAAGTTCACCAGGCGTCCTTCAGCAAGTACAAGAATGCTATGTCCATCTGGGAATGTGTACATATCCACTTGTGGTTTTATTTCAGTTTTTTTGACTTCAGGATGATCATTATACCATGCCATATGAATTTCATGATCAAAGTGACCGATATTGCAGACAATGGCTCTATCCTTCATATTGGACATATGCTCGCCAGTAATGACTTTGCAGCAACCTGTGGTTGTTACAAATATATTACCTTCAGTCACTGCTTTTTCCATGGTTGTGACTTCATAGCCTTCCATGGCAGCTTGCAATGCAATGATCGGATCGATCTCAGTAATAATAACTCGAGCACCTAAGCCTTTCATTGACTGTGCACAGCCTTTGCCGACATCGCCATAACCTGCAATCACTACAACTTTACCGGCTATCA
>CAYZSU010000055.1:0-14247 GCA_964480565.1 uncultured Myxococcales bacterium
ATCTGGACATTTTTGAACAACCCCACAAATTGCTATTTTTCACCAGTCCCATAATGACGCATCTATTTTCCATATGGACATTTTTCTAAAACCAGCTAACACTAGGGGCCTACGTCACATCTAAATGAATGGAAAAATCATGACAATTACAGAATATGCCGCAATGCTCAGCAGTAATAAACAGCCCTTCTGCATGGCAACAATTATCGATGTCATCGGTTCTGCGCCGCGCCATATTGGCAGCAAAATGATCATTGTGGATAAAGATCATATTCATGGCTCGATTGGTGGCGGAAATTTAGAGTATCACGTCATTGATGATGCATTGCAATGCATGCAAACCCGAAACGCCCAGAAAAAAACATATGAGTTAAGTGCAAAAGGCCTTCAACCATGCGGCGGACAAGTGGAGATTTTCATTGAACCGATCTTACCCAAAAAAGATGTGATCATCTTTGGCGCTGGACATATTGCGCAAAAACTAACCCCCTTGCTGGCAGAGCTTGATTTTAATATTACAATAGTTGATGAACGTTCAGAACAAATTTCCCATCCAGCATTTTCTGAGCATAACAAAATCAACACCCTACCGCTGGATTTTTTAACTCCAGATTATTTTCATGACTATCTTCATCTCATATGCTTAACGCATAAGCATATTCACGATAAGGATATTGTTGGCTATTCATTTAATAAGCCCTTTGCCTACTTTGGGCTCATTAGCTCGCGTCATAAATGGGAGCTATTTTCCGATAAGTTTAGGGCTTTTGGCATATCCAATAGTGAAATCAATCGCATCACCACACCAATTGGCTTGGATATTGGTGCAGAAACACCTATGGAACTCGCAATTGCAATAGCCGCTCAACTCATTCAATTTTGTCAAAAACCAACTGATTTTCAGAAAAAAAATGCCCATAAGGGATAATATTATCCCAATTTATGCAATCCCTTATATAAATTTAATTTTCAGTGCCTGGCACCGAAAGCTGTAATTCACCTCAATATATCATTTTTTTCTTGAATTTCAAAATTACTCGTGGCAATTTATTTTACCATGATTTATTTGGGCGCTTAGCTCAGCGGGAGAGCGCTGCCCTTACAAGGCAGATGTCACAGGTTCGAATCCTGTAGCGCCCACATTTTTTGATAAAAAACTTGATCTTAGAAAAATTACGTTTTATATATATAACGCACGCATTGATTGGGTGGGGTCGTAGTTCAGTTGGTTAGAACGCCTGCCTGTCACGCAGGAGGTCGCGAGTTCGAGTCTCGTCGACCCCGCCAAGTCAATGCGTGTTTTTTTTTGCTTGACTTAAGAGGCTCATTCCTAATAGAAACACCGGACGTAATTTGTCTTAAGAGAGGAAGTTATTATGGCATTAAATCAAAAATATACATGGCATGACTTTTTAAAAGAACACCCTGAAATGCGTGAGAAAAAAATCAAACGCAATAGCAATGAAGCAAAAAAAGCATTTGACTCTGCATTTAAGAAGCATATTGCTGGTTATTTAAATACACGCATTGAAAAAATGGATCGTTTGATTGCGCGCAGTACAGAAAAACGCAATACATTACAAACAACTGCCAAAGAAACGCGTCAGGCTGGCCGCAAAGAACGTGTCAAAGAATTAGACAAACAAATTGCAAAAACAGATATAGCAATTGCACGCCACAATCGCCAACAACAACGAAACAACAACCTTGCAAAAGAATTTAAATAGATAAATTACCAATGATAGTCATCAATGACCTGTTACAGCAATGTAGCAGGTCTTTTTTTATGTTGACAGTCAAGCAAGCCTGATTTAATTAGCCTTGCCTAACTTGATAATTATTTAAGAGCTACTCACAAAAACCCCTCATTGGCGTTGTCCATAGGAGATATTATGCTATCTGCCAGCATGGAAGATTACCTTGAAATTATTTACAATTTAACTCAAATTCATGGCATTGCCCGCATACGCGATATTGCTGCTGGCAAACAGGTATCTATGGCCTCTGCCAGTGAAGCGATGAAGCGACTTTCTGATCGTGGATTAGTCAATCATGACAAATACAATTACATCACCCTAACGGACCATGGAAACCAAAAAGCCAAAGAAGTATCCGATGTTCACGCATTATTATCTAATTTCTTTACCCACATACTGCATATTTCTCCTGAAATTGCTGAAAAAGATGCATGCGCTATTGAGCATCATATCAGCAAAGAAAGCATTAATGCGATAAAAACATTATTACACCAACAGAACTGCTAAATTCTGCGATTTGCTAAAAAGCAACCACCCATTGAGGCATAAATGAAAACAATCACATTAAACCATATTAAACCTGGTGAACGAGTTGAGATAGTTCACATCAACAGCATGGCAGTGGATATCAAACGACGACTCATTGAAATGGGAATCATCGCTGGTGCGTCTATAATGGTCAAACGCATTGCCCCCCTTGGTGATCCTATGGAAATTCGCTTAAGAGGATACAGTTTATTGCTACGAAAAAAAGAAGCAGCCCACATTACAGTAATTCGTATTAGCGACCCCTCGTGAATCAATTAATAGATTCCCACAGGCAAGCGCGTGGTACTTCTGCGGGCAAGCCCATAGAAATCTACCCAGCTTGCAAAGCAAGCGAGATGGGGGAAGCTCCAACGGCTTTGCCGATGGAGAGGGCTTTGCCAAGTCCCTAAAAATAGATTATAACTAAATTAGAAAGTTACTTAACTATGTCCAAACAAGTTCGAATCGCACTCGCAGGCAATCCCAATTCGGGTAAAACATCTATTTTCAATGCATTGGTCGGTAGCCGACAAAAGGTGGGCAATTATCCGGGCGTTACTGTGGAACATGTGGAAGGCACATATGTGTATGACCACACAAAAGTAGTCGTTACCGATTTACCTGGCACATACAGCCTACATGCCAAATCCCCTGATGAGAAAATTGCACGCGATTTTCTTATTCATAACGCCATTGATATCATCATCAATGTTGTGGATGCATCCAACTTTGAGCGCCACTCCTTTTTGAGCGCACAGCTATTGGAGTTTGGCATTCCCATGATTATTGTGCTCAATATGAGTGACATTGCCAATCGAAATGGCATTAAATTGGATATGGCAATGATCTCAGAGCGCTTGCAATGTCCGGTTATTCCTATGATTGGTCATCAAGCCCATGGACTTGATCGTTTAAAACAAACGATTCATCGTGTACAATATGACTTTCCACCCAAACTGCACATCCCATATGGTGAACACATTTCGCCAGCTTTGACTGAAATAAAAGAGGAATTGCAACAAATTGCTCCGCAATTAAAATCAAATTACCTGCATTGGCTGGCACTGCGGTTGTTAGAAGGAGACAGCAATGTAAAATTCGAATTATTGGAAAAGCTACCAAATACAGCAACAAAAGTAATTACAAAAGCAAGCGCACTTCAGCTATGTATAGAAAGCGAACTTAGCGATAATGTTCATATTATCATTGCTGAACGCATCTATGGTTTTGCTAGCGGACTATATCGTGAAGTCTTAATCGATGATGGGCGTGACCGAAAAGCATGGACTGATCGCATCGATGATATTGTCACACATCGTATTATTGGCATACCCATTTTTTTAGCAGCCATGTATTTAATTTTTCACATCACATTTACATTGGGCGAATACCCCATGGCCTGGATTGAATCAGGATTAAATATTGCCAGCCAATCGATTAGCAGCAGTTGGCCTGGTGATGGGCCATTAAAGTCCATGATCATCGACGGCATTATTGGCGGCGTTGGCGGTGTCCTCGTATTTCTACCCAATATTATCATCTTATTTTTCTTCATATCACTACTCGAAGATACGGGCTATATGGCGCGCGTAGCCTTTATCATGGATAAACTCATGCACAAAATTGGTCTGCATGGTAAAAGCTTTATCCCCATGATGATTGGTTTTGGCTGTTCAGTGCCAGCCATTATGGCCACGCGTATTTTAGAAAATAAACGCGATCGCATTACTACCATGATGATCATACCGCTCATGAGTTGTGGTGCGAGATTTCCCATCTATGCACTTATCATCCCTGTTTTTTTTGCAAAGCCATGGCAAGCACCCATATTATGGTCCATCTATCTTATTGGCATTTTGTTAGCTATTATCACAGCTAAAACATTAAAATCCACTGTATGCCGCGGCAAATCCGAATGTTTAGTCATGGAATTACCCCCCTATCATCTACCATGGTGGCGAAATATTATCATGAATATGTGGCATCGATCATGGCACTATTTAAAAAAAGCAGGCACTATTATTTTAGCTATTTCACTCATCATGTGGGCACTGACAAACTACCCCCAAATACCGGATGCCCAAGTTAATATAAATCAAGATTATAACCAACAACAGCTCATGTATTCTGTGGCAGGTCGTGCGGGCAAGGCCATTGAACCAATTCTATCCCCCCTAGGATTTGATTGGCGTATTGGCACAGCACTCTTTGGCGCATTGGCAGCCAAGGAAGTATTTGTTGCTCAGTTAGGAATTGTCAATTCTATCGGTAATACGGAAAGCAACATAAAATCATTACAAAAAAAGTTAGCCATTCAGTACTCCCCATTAATTGGCATATGCATTCTTTTGTTTACGCTCATTAGCAGCCCCTGTATCGCAACTGTGGCTATTATGAAGCGCGAAACCGGATCATGGTTGTGGGCTATTGGCCAATTTTTTGGTCTGACCTTTTTAGCCTATACTATTACATATATTGTATATCAGTTGGGTACAACCACTGGATGGATTCAATAAGGAGATTATTATGTTTGAATGGATATCTGTTATCGGTATTTTAATTATTTGTGCAGGATTAAGCATTCGACATATCTTAAAAAAAATAAATAAATCAGGCAAGGGATGTTGCTGTTCACAGGCATCTAAAGCATCATGCTGTGAAAACAATACATCAACACATTGCTGCAATAATCCTAATAACGATTAATCATGCGCAAATGCTATGGATAATATTCTAGGGGTACATGACACGATTACCCATAGCATGGCATATTACTTGATAATTGCTACTTTCCTAAAAGCAACATACGGAGATCAACAGTAGCAAGCCTTGCAGTCTCAACAGACTCAGATGAAGGCAGTGATTTAGGTTTAGGCACTGGCTTTGGTTCAACTTTCTTGGGTGCAGCAGTCGCTTTATCTAGCATGTTCCTTGTTTTTGTCCAAGTCAAAACTATCTCTTGTGGCATCATCATTCCTAATTTCATAGCTGTTCTCCTTTGCTTGATATACTCAAGCGGTTGTGGTTTCTGAGTTGATACGTATCACTTGCTGACCATCGCAAATGCGCGGGTCAATTGATCACTGGATATATTGCTATTTAGCATGTCACGTATTACATATCGGCCAATCATTGCTGGGCGAGTATTAGCACTGACTACTTGACTTAGCAGTGCATGCATTACATCAGGATCACTCACCTTGGATAAAACAATCGCTACTTGTTGAATGGTTGTTTGTGTTTTTTTATTCATTGCCGATTGTGCCATTTTCTTATCCTATCGCTTAAATGCAACACTACCTTTATTCTAGCCCCCTTCATCATCTAATATTAAATTTGTAGATTGGGGGCTTTAGGCATCTAAATCGCTAATAAATATGCGATAAATTTCTGAATTGGAATCATTGAGAAGCTTTGAACCGCGTGTAATTTTGCAAAGGCTAATACCTAATGCAGCCGCAATATCACGCTGAGAAACACCTTCGGATAGTAATTCAAGCAAGGCTAAGCGGAGAGAAATATCATGGATTTCAGTTTCTGTGAGAAGCTCACCTAAGAGACGTGCCATTTGATCGGCGTCGGTGATAGAACATAACAGCTTGCTGACATTTTCGAATTCCTGATCCAAACGCTGTTTCTTCATGTATTACTTATGCACCTATAGATAGAAACAGTCAAGAAAAAAACATTGTTTTTTTAAACATATATCGATTTAAATTTAAAATAACAAAGTTAGACATAAAAAAAGCAATCAAACACTTTAATAAAATGAATTATGCTAATCATCTATTTCATGACAACAATTATCTGGATATTATCCCGTATTTCATTTAAACCGTTCATATGCATACTTCTGAATATCGCCGTTTTATGTCACGACGAATCAAGCATGTTTTATTCGTCTCCAGCCCGTATGACTTCTATATTATGGAGGAAGAAGGTCTTATTTCAGACCGTATTTCTGAAGACTATTCCCTCATGCATTTAACCAATGCACCCATCATCACATGTGCATCCAATGCCAAGGATGCCTTAAAAATTGTACGCGATCATCCCATGGATATTGTAATATCTGGTCTTCGTGTGGGAAGCGATATGACGGCCATTGATATGGCCAGAGAAATTAAGGTGATCGATCCAGATTTACCTATATCAATTCTAACACCGGAAAGCGGCCAAGCATCTCAAATGCAAGACAGCATCCTGCAGTCGCCTTACATTAACAAACTATTTTTCTGGAATGGCGATGCCAAGTTATTTACAGCGATTATTAAATTTTTTGAAGATACAATGAATGCCCCTTATGATTGCCTGCAACAACAAGTTCGTGTAATTATTCTCGTTGAAGATTCACCACATTTCTACAGTACTTACTTGCCAATCATCTACACAGAAATACTCAATCAAACTAGAGATCTAGTTGCAGAAGGTGCTAGCGATGAAGAAAAATATACATTAATGGCCAGTCGGCCAAAAATACTGATGGCCAATTCCTATGAACAAGCCATGGATCTTTATCATTTGTATCAAGAAAATGTACTTGGCATCATCAGTGATATTCAATTTCCAAAGGATGGTGAGCATAATTCCAATGCAGGTTTTTTATTTGCAGAGCATATTCGAAAAGAACAGTCTGATATTCCTATTTTACTTCAATCCAATAACGCCAATGAAGCAAGCCGTGCAGCACATATTCAGGCTGCATTTGCCAATAAAAACTCCTCCCATCTATTTCAAGAGTTAAAATCATTTATCAGTAATAACTTCGGGTTTGGTGATTTTATTTTTTACACTCCAGATGGCAAAGAAGTCGGACGTGCGAATACACGCCGTCAATTGGAGTATATGATCGACATTGTCCCTGATGAATCTATTATTTATCATGCCAGTCGCAATCAATTTTCAAATTGGCTCTTTGCCCGCGGTGAATTTGAACTCGCAGCTTTTTTACGCACACAGAGTTGCGATACATTTGCAAATGTCGATGATATTCGCCATATGATCAAAGAAAACTTAATTGCTGCCAGACAAACTCGAAGAAAACTATGGATTAAGCGTTTTTCTGAAAAAGAGATTTCATCTATTTCCCCATTTATACGATTTGGCGAAGGTTCCATTGGTGGAAAAGGACGCGGTATTTCATTTATGAATAAATTATTTGCTGAACCATCGATTGCAAATGATATCCGCGCATATAATATCACAATCCCGAAAACAGCAGCGATCGGTACTGATATTTTTGATCATTTTTTAGACCGCAATAACTTGCATCATATTGCCATTGAAAGCATGGATAATGTAAAAATTGCTCGCGCATTTATTGATGCAGAAATAGAAACAAAAGTGGTCGCACAATTAGCTGCCTTTCTAAAAAAAACAACTCAACCCCTTGCAATTCGATCCTCCTCAATATCTGAAGACTCATTATCCCAACCATTTGCAGGGTTATATTCCACCTATTTAATCCCTAACAATCATCCACAATTTAAAGAGCGCCTTAACCAATTTCTGCAAGCCATCAAGCTCGTCTATGCATCCACATTCTTTCAACATCCCAAAGCGTATATGAAAGCAAGTGGCATTGAAATTGAAAGTGAAAAAATGGCTGTCATCATTCAACAAGTGGTTGGAAAACAACATGATCATTATTTTTATCCAGATATTGCAGGTGTGGCACAATCATACAATTTCTTTCCAGTGGGATATTTAAAACCAGAGGATGGTGTTGCACAAGTTGTGATGGGACTGGGTTCCATGGCTGTACAAGGTGAAAGAGCGCTTCGATTTTCACCCCGATATCCGACAATTTTACCGCAATACTCCAAGTCAAGCGATATACTTATTAACTCACAACAGTATTTTCATGCATTGGATTTATCCGCACATAATCACCTACTTCCCATTGACGACACTGAAGCATTGGTCACATTATCATTAAATAATGCAGAAAGACATGGTACATTGCAAAAACTGGGCGCTGTCTATTGTCCTGAAGATGATGTTATCTACAATGGATTATTTCGAAATGGAAAACGAGTACTGACATTTCAGCGATTATTAAATGAAAGCGAATACTCACTCCCCAAAGTACTGCACTATATATTATCGCTTGGAACAAAAAGTATGGGTTGTCCTGTTGAAATTGAATATGCGCTTAACTTAGCTTCTGAAAATAAACCCGCTGAATTTAATTTTTTGCAAATTCGCCCACTCGTCACCGGGGAAGAAGCTCAAGAAGTGGATATCCGACAAATCATGACTAATGATTGTATTATAAAGTCCAATCATGCCATGGGAAATGGCATTATCAAAGATATTTCTCATATTGTTTTTGTTAAATCATCTACATTTGATGTGAATAAAACATCACAAATTGCGGCTGAAATTAATACAATAAATACAATGATGATTAATAATAAAAAACAATATGTATTGATTGGCTTTGGCAGATGGGGAACAAGCAATCCATTACTGGGCATTCCCATCGCATACCCTCAAATTTCAAATGCCAAAGTCCTTTGTGAAATTACAACACGCGAACTATCTGTTGAACCATCGCAAGGAACACATTTTTTCCATAATATTGCATCGAGCCGCATTGGGTATTTCTATATCAATGATGATGACCCGAATAGCCTCATCGATTGCTCCTGGCTTGAATCCCAACCGATCTACCATGAAAGTGAATTTATTACATGCATTCAAACATCAACACCCTTTCAAATCCGTATTGACGGGCGCAACAGCAAAGGCGCTATATTAAAACCCTAAATAAAGAGCCCTTATGTCAGTACCCGACTCATCTGATCAAATACATACTGCATAAACCGACTTTTATCTTCATTGGGCATTTCTTTAATCATCACTCCTGTCTCAAAACTATTATCAGATACTTTACTCTGCCAAACCACTTCACCAGTGGCGCTGATCTGGTCATTATCATCATCTCCTAAAATAATTCCCAGCTGCAATAAAGTTCCATTGCTTAGTTTACCAGGCGTCATTAAACGAAAACCACCCTCGCTAATATCACTGGACAAGGCTTCACGTAAATTCTGCATTTTTCCAACATGCTCCCCTGTTTCCCGATAACTAATTGTTAATGCTAAATCCAATCGTGCATATTTTCGACGTTCCTGACCTTGAACCATAGAGCCTCCTTTTTATTAGACTACCCTCACATTTTTAAACTTATCCAACAATCTCTTGATAGACAGTCCCTTTATGAAATAACAATACTCATATTGAATACAGTTGACAACCATATATACTCGCATTTATTGAATCTCTATGACCTCATCAATATCAATCATATTAGTTCAACCTGAAGGCGAAGCCAATATTGGCCAAGCCGCACGAACAATGAAAAACTTTGGAATACGCGATTTACGATTGGTTCAACCCAAACGCCTACCATCAAAAACAGCCTACGATTGGGCGGTATCTGCACGCAATATTCTAGACCACATCCAAATATATGATTCCTTGGACAATGCCATTGCTGACTGCACCCATACAATTGCACTATCTAGGCGACTGGGTAGTATCCGACAGCAACATCTTTGCATTCATGACATTCCAAATTGGATAGCCCAGAGGCCTCAGTCCAAACATCTTGCATTCATATTTGGCACAGAAACCGATGGATTATCGAATGATGATATTGCTAAAGCGGATATCATTGCGACCATCCCCACACATACAGATTTACCATCCATGAATTTAGCGCAGTCAGTAGCAATTACATGCTATGAAATCAGTAAATCACATCATCTTAAGTTTTCTGAAGAACTTACCCAAAATAGCAAACGATCGTATAATTTTGAATCCAAAGAAAATTGCCAGGAACTCTTTAATCAAATTAAAAAGTTCTTATTTACACTGGAATATGACAATAAACCAGACAATCCATTGCAAAAAAAAATCTACCATCGCCTTATTTCCATGATTGGCCGAGCAGGTGTATCACGAAAGGATATTAATATGCTTATCGGCCTCATGTCGCATATTATAAAAAAAACGAATCTATGATGGTCGCAAAACATAAAAAAAAAGCATATTGGCAAATAAATGCCTTTTTTCACACAATCTGTTCAGATTTCTATTGACCTTTGACATACTTTTCATCTATTTAGAGCTAGATATTTAGTCATGGTTATTAATAGCGTCAGAATGGTCTTTGCAATTAGTAACTATGATCAACGAAAGGAATAGATTTATGGCAAGAGGTAAAGTGAAATGGTTTAATGATGCAAAAGGGTTTGGTTTCATTGAACCAGCAGAGGGCGAAGAGGACGTATTTGTTCATTTTTCTGCAATTCAATCCGAAGGATTTAAAACCTTACAAGAAGGTCAACAAGTTGAATTTGAATTAGTCAATGGTCCAAAAGGACTTCAGGCATCAAATGTTATTATTAATGCAAATGCCTAATTAACAGTAACAATCAACAACCTCAAGCCGACTTATATTTATGTAAGTCGGCTTTTTTTATTGAATGACTCATCAATCAATGTACTATATATATCCATACTAATGATGGAACTATTGAAAAAACACCTATTGGGAAGACAATTCCATAATGTAAGAACAACCCCCATTCACTGTACTTGAAATAGAGGAGCATCATTCATGAGTATTATTATTGTTGGCGGTGGTGAAATTGGTCAGTATATTGCTGAGCAACTTATTCGAGAAAATAAAGAAATCGTTATAATCGAAAAGAATGAGCATATTATTGCAAACATTCAGGAAAATTTGGATGCGAAGTTTATCCTTGGCAATGGTGCCGCACCAACTATTTTAAACGATGCTGATACAAAAAATGCAGAGATGGTCATTGCGGTCACAGACTGCGATGAAGTAAACTTACTTGCAAATATTCTAGCAGGCATGTCTGCACCACAGGCCATTCGCATTGCACGCATTCGTAATCCTGAGTTTGACGTCGAAGGTGAAAATCTGCAGGAATCCTTGGGAATTGACCTTGTAATCAACCCGGATAAGGAAGCCGCCAAAGCCATTGAAAATATATTACAGGTGCCAGGCTCCTTTAATATCATTGATTGCTTTAATGGACGTATCCAAATTGTTGGCACAACGGCTAAATCAAACTCCCCTATTTTAAATACACCTTTAAAAGATCTCTCCCATTTACAAGATAATGGTCATTTTTTAATTGCCGCTATTTTTAGAAATAATCAATTAATCGTTCCTACCGGTGACAATCGAATACTCGAAGATGATTGTATATACTTTGCAGCAAAACAAAAATACATATCGCGCGGCATGCACTTGCTTGGCTATAAAAAAGACAAGATCCGCAATATTATGATTTATGGTGCAGACTTTATCGGTCGAAATTTAGCCTTAGAACTTGAGAATCAAGGGATCAATATCAAACTAATTGACCCACAGGCTAGCAATTGTTCATGCGCCACGCGCGTATTGGATAAATCTGTCATTTTAAATGCCAATGGCACTGATCAAGGATTTTTAGAAGAAGAAAATATCAATAATATGGATGCATTTATTTCTGTCACTAAGGATGATGAGGATAATATTATCAGCGCGCTCCTCTCAAAGCGACTTGGCTGCCCGCTGGCAATTGCACTTTCATATAAAACAGACTATCAACCATTAATATCCGCAATTGGCATTGATGTAATGATAAATCCCAGACAAATTGCAAATAGCACCATCTTGCATTATATTCGAAAAGGAAAAGTCATTCATGCATCTGCAATACGTGATGATGTGGAATTAATTGAAATAGAGGCATTAGAAACATCTGAAATTACTGGCAAGCCCCTATCTCAACTAAAGCTGCCACCTGGCGTACTTATACTATCTGTAAAGCGAAATGATGACATTACAGTACCCTTTGGCGATACCATTATTCAACCAGGCGACCATGCATTAATTTTATCTGAACGCAGTAGCATCGCAAAACTGGAAAAGCTATTAACCGTTAAACTGGAGTATTTTTAATGCGTTTAAAAATGATTATTGCAGTCCTCGCACGACTCAATTTTTTTGTAGGACTAACAATGCTTGCCCCCATTGCATTTGCACTGACGGATAATAATCGCGATTTAATGCCGCTTATATATGCCATGCTCGCAACACTTTTTGTATCCAGCCTATGCGCAACACTATGCAAAACACCAAAAAATGATATTACACATCGGGAAGGCATGGTAATTGTCTCTTTGGGATGGGCAAGTGCAGGTTTTTTTGGTGCATTGCCATTTGTTTTTGCGCAAGTCTTTGGTCCGTTGACATTTAATAGCGTTACCAATGCGTATTTTGAGTCCATATCTGGATTTACAACCACAGGTGCATCTGTGCTTGGCACATATGCGACTATTGAATCATTAAGCCAAGGTCTCTTATTTTGGCGCAGCTTAACACATTGGCTGGGCGGCATGGGTATTATTGTACTCGCTGTGGCTATACTACCATTATTGGGCGTTGGCGGCATGCAGCTTTTTCATGCAGAATCTCCTGGACCAACCAAGGAAAAGCTCAGACCGCGCATTCGCGAAACAGCTGCAACATTATGGATGGTCTATGTCGGGCTATCAATTATCGAAACAATCTTACTCATGCTATCGGGAATGTCATTATTTGATGCCCTTTGCCATACATTTGGTACTATGGCAACCGGTGGATTTTCCACAAAAAATACATCGGTTGGCGCTTATAACTCCGCGCTAATCGATGCTATCATTTTAGTATTTATGTTTTTAGCGGGCACCAATTTCTCGCTTCACTATTTAGCGCTCACTGGCCGATTGAAAGCATATTGGCAAAACAGTGAATTTCGATATTATTTAGCAATCACCATAGTCAGTATTATCGAATTTACCGCATATCTTTTTTTCAGCAATACCTATACGCATATATTCGACGCCTTACGGTTTGGATCATTTCAATCCATTTCAATTATTACAACCACAGGGTTTGCAACTGCAGATTTTAAAATTTGGCCAACTGTATTGCAGGTATCATTATTGATATTCATGTTCTTTGGTGGATGTGCTGGATCAACCGGTGGATCAGTAAAAATTGTTAGGCTGGTCATGCTATGCAAGTACGCTTATCGTGAACTATTTCGCCTAGTGCATCCCAAATCATTTGCCGCAGTTAAACTATCAAAACGAGTCGTTCATAAGGATATTTTGGAAAGCATTGCAGGTTTTTTCATCATTTATATGGGTATTTTTGTATGCGCATCTATTATTCTATCTGCATTAGGCCTTGATTTAGTTACGGCCTTTAGTTCTGTGGCTGCAACTCTTGGCAATATTGGACCTGGCCTTGGAAGTGTTGGACCAATGGACAATTATCACCATATTCCAACACTTGGAAAAGCTATATTATGTTTTTGTATGGTTTTAGGCCGTTTAGAAATATACACCGTACTTGTACTTCTTATTCCCGAATTTTGGAAAAAATAAGCGCACGATAAATCATACTCCACAGATCAACCCAGTTGAGCTAATAAATCTTCCATACCTGATTTTGCAACAGTACCCACTAATTGTCCCACATTTTGTCCATTTTTAAACAAAATTAATGTTGGAATACTGCGAACACCATATTGCCCAGCAACACCTGCATTATCATCTAGATTTACTTTGCAGACCTTCACTTTGCCCGCATTATCTGATGCAAATTCTTCGACAACAGGTGTTAGTGCCTGGCAAGGGCCACACCATGGCGCCCAAAAATCAATCAATACCGGCAAATCTGATTCCAAAACTTCCTGCGAAAAATTTCCTTCATTTATTTCAATTAACTGTGACATATATGCTCCTCATTTATTATTCTAGCATGCCTACCCAATTGCAACCCAGTTGACAAGACTCTTTTTACTTGAATGTGTTCCTCAAGTAAAAATATCAGTGCCAGGCACCAAATAGAGAATCCTATTCCATGCTGATTTATTCATTGCCACAA
>CAYZSU010000056.1:0-14027 GCA_964480565.1 uncultured Myxococcales bacterium
AATTAATCGAAGTGCCAGTTAAACACTCCCTAAGATAGCTCTTTTATGGCAATCCAATTGTTTAAATGCCGGCAATTATTCGATATGCAATGATGGCAAACACTCGATGAGATAAAGCGGTAACGAAATTAAATGATAGGATACGGGGTGAACACCATTTTTGTGGCGAGCAAAAGCATTTACTGTTTGTTGGCTAGGAAGGTTGAGATCGAATCGAATGGCATATGCATTATTCTTTTTTAAATTGAATTGCTGCAATGATTTTAAACTGCCGCTTTTTCCCGATTTTACTTCAATGGGGATAATGTCACGGCCTACCTGGGTAATAAAATCAACTTCTGCATTCTGTGAACTCTCTTCTCTCAGCCAATAATATAGATCTGGCGCTTCCAATCCACTATATCGATAAGCCAAATGCTGGGCGATGAACTGTTCCGCTAATGCGCCTTCATTAATGAGCTCTCTATCCTGAAGCGACGAGATATGATCCCATTGCAATCCGCTTAAATAGTTAAATAACCCGATGTCGACAAAGAATAATTTGCAGAATTTTTCATTGACCCCTGCTTTAAAGGGGAGTCCCGATGCATCGGTATGCATCGCTTTTGTGATAATGCGGCTATGGCTTAATATATCGATTGCCCGCTTGATTTCATTGGCGCGGTCGCCAGGGGATAGCTTGGCATAAACGACTTTTTTACCGATTGTTCTTGGCAATTGATTTAAGATGACATGCATGCGCTGTCTATCCGATACCCCCGCATGTTTGGGAAAATCATCCTGATACGTTTGAACAATAGAACGGTGAACGGGTAACACTGCTTGAATGCTTTTGGTTTCCCTATACGTCAAAACAGCTTCTGGCATACCACCAATAAATAGATACTCCCTTTGGCGCTGTAATAATCGCTCATGTGCAATTTGTGGAATGGTATTTCCCAATGTATATGTTGAGATGTAATGGATTAAATCGAATTCATCCATGGCCTCTAAAAATTCCAAAAAACTCATAGGGCCCAAGTGAAGGTATTCAATGCGACCCACTGGCATGGAGTAATGATGATTAGCTAGAACGAATTCAAGAAGCGAGCCGGCAACGATAACGGGCAAGTCGGGCATGTCCTCGTAGAAATAACGCAAACTTGCCAGTGCATCCGGAGTGCTTTGAATTTCATCCAGAAAAAGCAATGTACCTGGTTGCGATAACGATGTTTTTGCTAATGCCTCCAATTCCATGATGATTGCATGGATATCATTGGTTTTGAATAGATCATTGAGGTCAGATCGTCGTTCGAGGTTGACTTCCGCTAGGTTGAGTCCTTGATTGCTTGCAAATTGTCGTACCAGAGTGGATTTGCCAACTTGCCTGGCACCGCGAATGACAAGCGGTTTGCGATTGAGGCGCTGCCACCAGTTCTGCAAATGTGTCTCATAATATCGTTTCATTGAGACTAATTGTACAAACATACCATTGTTTTGTCAATGTGAATGACTTTTTTAGGGTATGTTTTGACAAAAACAGTAAGTTAGGTGGATTTTAGGATGTTTGATGGATGCATTATTCTACATTTGATTATAGAGTATATTTTGGAAATTCAGGCATGGCATTGCTGCAGTTTTTTTGATGATGTAACTCGATTATCGAATGTAATATGCATTTAAATAGTCTACTTGTGATTATTATTATCACTAGTAGACTGATTGTGTGTGGATATGAGTAGAATGTGAAGTGAAAATTTTCAAGGATTAGGGGGCTTGGGAATGCCCAAAATTTCTATTTTGCACCAGTCCCATAATATCATCGTTGAACGGCTATGGTGGACCGTGAAACATGACGAGGTATATTTAAATAGTTATCAGCATGTTCAGGAAAGCAAGGATCAGTTTTTGCAGTTTTTTAATTACTATAATAATCAGAGCGAGCATCAGAGTTTGGATTATAACTATCCTGCAGAGATATATTTTAAGGATATTGAATTGCCAAAAAAGGCGGCTTAACAAACTTGTTTTTTCTGTTTGACTAACTCGATCACTATATTCTTTCGCTCCTATAGTTTATAAATAACACTTATATCACTTCCTCCCACTGACAAGATAGCTTGGGAATACACATATTTGAGCAGGGTTGTTTTTCAGTTCATCTAAAAATGCCATAAAATTTTTATAATCCGCTTCTGTGAATGCATCTGGGATCACCTTTCTTGTGATAGATGCATAGCCATAAAGTAAATTATAAAAGGAGTCGATGTCCATTTCAAATGATGAATACCCTGTTTGAATATGTAGACGAATGTCTTTGTACCCTGCTTGTATGAGCAGGGATGGAAGTTTTTTGCCAATACATCTATCCCAATTGTTATCGTTTGCTATCAGGTTGATGGCATGAATTAATTTTGAAAATGCATCATGATGGGGGTATGAGTAGGCATTGTCATCATTGACATCCATGATGGCAAATTGCCCACCTGGGTTGAGTTGATCGCGCACCCAGGAAATAATATCACATCGATTGCTTGCATTATACAGACAAAGCCTAGCAATCGCCATATCATATGTCATGGGAAGTGCACAGCTCGGGCATTGTGCATGAATAATATCGACATTGGATAGATTATTCGCATGTGCATATTTGTTGGCTGTATTTGCTAGATCAACCGCCATTTCAATGCCAGTAAACTGTTTGTTTGGATAGTGCTTGGCGAGTTTGCATAAAAAATAGCCATTGCCTGTACCAATATCTAATACATGGTTTGCGTGAGAAAGTCCCAGGTCATCCAAAATAGCGACCTGCGTTTGCCATGCTGTATCAACTTGCATTTTTAACATATAGTCCACAAGTGAGCTTATATCCATGCTGTCTAAATTCTCAAAAAAAGTACCTATTTTTAATTCTCCTTGATTGGCAAAGTGGTTTTTTTTGCCTTTAACAAAATCATGAGTGCAGAAATAGCAGCGGGTGTTACACCAGGAATACGCGATGCATGCGCTAATGTGTGTGGTCCAATTTTAATTAATTTATCGCGGACTTCAATGGATAGATTGTGCATTGTCATATAATCAAATTCTTTAGGTATTGCATAGTCATCTAGTTCGCTGAGTTTTAATACATGGTTTTTTTGCGAATTAATATATCCTGCATATTTGAGTTCAATTTCCAATTGTGTTTGAACCTGTATAGAAAATCGATCCACATGATCCGGTAAAAATGTATTTAATAATTGCACCATGGTGAATTTGGGACGTGTAATCAATTGGCTTAATGGTTGCGGCTGTTTTAAGGGGGCTAAAGTAAGGGCTATTATTTTTTGATTGGTTTCATCATTAGGATAAAGCATTGTCGATGTAAGCAGTGCATGAAGTTCATTCATTTTTGTTTGATCTATTTCAAACAATTGAAAACGCGCATCATCCACCAGTCCAAATGCTTTGCCGATAGGTGTTAGACGGGATGCTGCATTGTCTTCGCGAAGTAGCAATCGATGCTCTGCGCGTGAAGTAAACATGCGATACGGTTCATTCGTGCCTTTGGTGATAAGATCATCGATCAATACGCCGATATAGGCGTGATTGCGCCGTAAAATCAGTGGATCACTTTTTCGAATTTTCTGAACCGCATTAATTCCTGCGATAAGCCCTTGTGCTGCCGCTTCCTCATATCCGGACGTGCCATTAATTTGGCCGGCAAAAAATAATCCGCCTATTAGTTTGCTTTCTAAGCTGGGCATTAATTGTGTGGGCGGGATAAAGTCATATTCCACGGCATAACCGGATTGCACTATTTCAGCCTGTTCCAATCCAGGAATAGTTTTGAGCATGGCATATTGAACATCCATGGGTAGCGATGTGGACAGGCCATTGATATAAATCCAATTTGTATCGATGCCTTCGGGTTCTAAAAATAATTGATGCTGATTCTTATCTGCAAATCGTACGATCTTATCCTCAATGGACGGACAATACCTGGGACCTATGCCGCTGATTATCCCATTATACAATGGGGAGTATTGTAAATTATCCTGAATGATTTGATGCGTATGTGAATTTGTATATGTGATATAGCATGGCATTTGTGCCAATGTATTTTGAGTGGGTAAAGCACTAAAATAGGGGCGCGGATGATCGCCATTTTGTTGCTCACATTTTGAAAAATCAATACTGTCCGCTGCTAATCGTGGGCATGTACCCGTTTTTAATCGGCCAATCTCAAAGCCTAACTCGTCCAAGTTATTGGCCAATGAGGTGGATGCAAAATCATGAATACGACCACCTGGGACTTGCGACATGCCAAAGTGCATCAGGCCATTTAGAAATGTACCCGTGGCAATGATCACAGTAGGTGCTATTTTTTTCTCACCTGAATGCAAAGCAATACCAGCAATTTGATTGTTTTCAATTAATAGTTTGGCGACTTCTGATTCGCATAGTGTGAGATTGGGTGTGGATTCCACAATGTGTCGCATATAATGATGATAGGCATCGCGATCTGACTGGCAGCGCGTGGCGCGTACAGCTGGGCCTTTGCTCATATTGAGCCGTCGATATTGAATGCCTGTGGCATCGGCGGCTTTGCCCATTTCACCGCCCAGTGCATCAATCTCGCGTACCAAATGCCCTTTGGCAAGTCCACCAATCGCAGGATTACAGCTCATCTGCGCGATTGTGTTTAAATTGCCGGTAATGAGTAGGGCATTGTGTCCCAATCGTGCGGCGGCTAATGCAGCTTCGCAGCCAGCATGGCCAGCGCCGATAATGATTACATCATATTGATAGAGGCCTTTCCATAAATACCCATTTTCTGTGTTAGGTGTCTCGTTCGACATCCTCACGTACTTGCGTGTACGCTCCGGTGTCGAACGTCCACCTGCCTTGAATCTGGATGTTTCTGATAAGGCCTTTGAATGAGACATGAGATATGCTCCTAATTGCTATTTCTAATCATTAAAAACGTTTATACCCATATGATCCATCGTTATTTTCCAATACAAAACTGGCTGAAAATAAGATTCAATACATCTTCATTTGTGATTGCGCCGGTTATTTCGCCCAAGTGATCCTGTGCTTGGCGCAAATGTTCGGCAATGAATTCTGTGGGCAACTTCTCGGATATGGATTGATGGGCATGGTTGAGTGCCAGTACTGATTTATCCAATGCTTCTTTATGCCTCAATTTGGTAATCATCATACCTTCATGTAGGTGGACTTCACGCTTAGCGAGATCAATAAGTTGACCCACGACTTTGTCCAGACCAAGTTCTAGCTTAGCGGAGCAAAAACATATATTCGGATAGTCGTGCATAAGTGCATTTACATGCGCATCATCCATCATATCCATTTTATTACATATGGTTAACACAGGCGTAGAACTGGGCAAATCAAAGTTATGCGAAAAACAATCCGGGGCATGCATGCCATCATGAACGAGTATGATGATATCCGCTTGCTTGGTGGATTGATAGGCGCGATCAATGCCGATTTGCTCAACGCTATCGCCAGTGTCCCGCAGACCCGCCGTATCACTAAGGATAACGCACATATCATCCAATATAATATTAGTTTGCACAATGTCGCGTGTGGTGCCGGGAATATCGTGTACGATCGCTATGTCATGACCGCTTAGGGCATTGAGTAGCGATGACTTGCCAGCATTGGGTTTGCCGATAATCGTAATATGAGTGCCTTCGCAAATACGACGGCCATGATCAAATGTATTGGATAGCGATTTCAGATTTTGAATAATGGGTATGAGCTGTTTCGCAATGCGATCGCTTTCAATGAATTCAATATCCTCTTCTGGAAAGTCAATAGTTGCTTCGACAAATGCGCGTAAATGCATGATATTATGAGTATGCTCGGAGAGATGTTTGGACAATCGGCCGCTAAGTTGGCTAGCAGCATGCTTAGCAGCTTGATCGCTATTTGCATGAATGAGATCCGCAACAGCTTCTGCCTGAGCGAGGTCAATTTTACCGGATAAAAATGCACGTCTCGTAAACTCGCCAGGGGCTGCACTTCGTGCACCGTGATGCATGCATGTTTCTAAAATACGGCCCAAAATGATAGGAGAACCATGGCATGAAAATTCGACCATGTCTTGGCCGGTATATGTATGCGGGCCAGGCATGAATACCGCCATCACACTATCGAGCAAGGAGCCATCGGGTCTGTGAATATTGCCCAAATATAGCTTTCGTGCAGTCATTTTGTCGGTGGATATGCGTCCATGCCACATGGCTGTTAGAATCGTCTTGGCCTGTGTGCCGCTAATGCGCACGATTCCGATACCACCTGTTCCTGCAGGTGTTGAAATCGCACATATTGTATCGGTATTGCTGAGTATCATCGTGTAGGCATGTATCCTTTGCGGGGTAGGATTGTCAATGGATTAACGATATATCTAAAGGGGCTGAAAATATCAAAACTTACGCAACTTTTCCTGACAATTGCCGATAAGTAAGGGGGCTGCCCTCAACACATGTATGAACAGCAGGAGATAATGATGACATGTAAATTAACGCAGGATATTACGCTAATATATCGAGGCAAGCATGAGGTGATTGACTCAGACGATCTAAATAAAAAGAGTGAATTATTTCATGATTTTGATATGTGCAATCTGGCTGCACTAACACAGCAAAGTTCGAATGATAGTACATTTGTATTGAATGAGCATGATATTGAACGTTTGATTAAAAGGAATTTCGGCCGCGTACTTCTTAAATATCATTTTTCAGATGTCATGGATATGGATGATCTATATCGAGTATCGGTTCGTACGATTGATAATTCATCCATATCCACGGACGCTCTTGAAAAAAAAGCCATGTATATCGGGCGAGTTCTAAAGAAGGCCGTTGATGAAGTGCTGGAGGAATTGGGTTTTGAAGACATGGACCGGGCAGATCTTTTGCACAGTTTTTCTGTATGGATTGCCTCAAATGCATGTCCGCCAAGTGCAAGTGCATGTTTTAAATTTCGTTTCAATGCCATGTCTCCTAAAGACTCACGTGGATTTATCAAATTTCCTTCTGAAAAAATTGTGCATATGTCTGATGATCAACTGCGAGGCATATTAAAACATGAATTAACACATCATATTATAAAACAAATAGGAGCAGTTAATAGATATGATGTTAATCCTGTGCGTTGGTTAAGTGAAGGCTTGGCAGAGTATATTGAAAATAAAATATTTTCCAAAAAAGTAGATGCGTATAGTATATTCAATACATGTGATTTTGATCAACTTAGCTATGATGAGCTACCCTGTGATCAGTCATATGACTATTTAAAAGCACAGCTAGCGCTTGTGTATGCCAGAAAAATCGGCCCTGTGGATGGGATTAAGAAAATTGCAAAGGCAATCGCGCACGGGCAAACAGCAAAACAAGCCATTCAAACTGGGCTAGGCGTGGACTGGGAGACCTTTCGCGCGGGCGCTCATGAATTTGTTGAGCAAGAGATTAAGAATAAATCGATCAGGGATGCATTAGCTAAAAATCCCTCGGTTCTTTTGGAATTGCAGATAGCAAGTGATGACGCATGGCGGAAAGGATATGCATTATCAGTTGGGACAGGGTTAGCGACGATTTTAGAGTCTTATGGCTCTGGCCTTGAGCTTTATCTCAAATATCAATACATGGATATGACGGATCCGTTTAACTATTCAATTCGTCGCTTTAAGCATCGACTTGATGCCGGTGCCAGACTGCTATCACCCTATCTTTTCCGAATTAGGGATAAGAGTATATCTTTCCTAGGCGCATCCCTTTCTCTCGCACCATCACTTCATATGATAACAGAAGAAACATATACGGGTGAAGATCTGCGAGGTCGGCCGCTTTATCGAACTGAAGAACATATCGGATATGATATGAATATAGGCGGTGAATTTTACCCAATGGAGTCTCGCATTGGGTTACTTATCACTCGTATTGGTATTGGGTATGAAAGAGGCATAATAAGTGATACGAGTGAATTATCCCTTCAAGTGCTGATGGGTTGGCAGTTTTAAGCGTAGTCGGGATATTGCCCGACTATTTATTGGATAGTAACTTTTTCCCCTTTTCAGTTAGGCGGTATCGTTGATGCGGACTTTTGGGTTTGTTTGGAATCGTCATTTCAATGATGCCTGCTGCGATAGCAGGTTGTTGGTAGTGTTGTCTGAAATGCTTTTCATCCTTAAGCTCAAGGTGTAACATGATATCACTGCGAGACATTGCGTCATGAATGATATGTGCCATTTTTATGACTTCGGGGGTAGCTTCGGGGGTAGCTTCGGGGGTAGCTTCGGGGGTAAGTGCTCTTATTGCTAGGGTTGTGCGTAAAGGAATTGTCAGTTTAAAGCCATCTGAGTTTTCACTAAATATCGGAACTGAGCCATTAGCATATAGTGGCAGATACTTATGGATATTTATGACTCCAGACCCAAGCTGATCAAATCTGCCAAGTTGAATCATAAAGCGGCAGATCGCTGGATTCTTTGAGAATGGGCGTAAATCTTTCAGGGTAATCTCGCCAAAATGATGTTGAGTGCATGGATTGTCCAATATCACTTGATCGTCGAAAATCATCAATCGGCCTGGAGATCCATGCATATATTCTCGATGTGAGATAATATTTGAGATGGCTTCTCTAAATATTTTATTTCGTAGGCTTATACGCATGTCATTTTTTAAGTAAAAGGGATCATTGAGATGTTTATCCACAAATGCCATCATTTGATCATATGCATCTATTAAGTTTGTATATATTTGTAGGCGATCATCATACCGGTCTACATTTTTTTGACGCAATAAACAGTCAAATTTATAGGTAGGAACTGCGTGTTGAATTGCTGAATCTGTGCCAAATATGAGAATTGCTGCAAGAGTTAGGCATTGTTTTCCACTACTTGAATATTTTCTGTAAAAGCCAGCAATGTCGAGTAGTTCTTCAGGGGATAGCTGTGCCCATGGGTGTTGGGAATGATAAGCACGCATTAACCGTTTTGCTTTATCAAATAATTCTGGACGCAGATGGTTTATGGTAATGTCTGGGAATATTCGTTGTTCTGTGAACATGCCTAATTTTCGATTTATCAATCCAGCTAATTGGTGCATTCCCTTTGTACGATAATCACCATCTTCACAACGCAAATATATCTCTCCTGATGTTTTGTGTAGTTGAGAGCTAACGGGAACTTGAATAATAATGATTTTTTTGCCGTCAAGTTCAAATTCTTCAGGGAAAAGCAGGTAAGGAGGTTCTACCTTTTTAGGATTATTTGACTGATTTGCAAGGTCGGATTTTAATTGGGCTATTTTTTTAGGGGAGATGCCTGTAATTTTCCCTGAATCACTCACACCAAGGAGGATATATCCTCCGTTTGTGTTAAGGAATGCACATACTGTTTCAAACAGATTTTTGGGGAGCTGTTCCTTCGCTTCTTTAAATTCACAGTGTATGTCTTCTCCCTTGTGAAGAAGTGTTGCTATCAATTCTTTGTCCATCGTTATATCTCCTAAATGCTGTATTATTTTATAGTATATTCTTACTACTATGAATCATCCTAATAATTGGCTATCACTTGAAGCGTTCACTTGTCTATATTCCAGTAGATTGTGTTTGAGAAATAGAAATTGCTATAATGGGACTTTCTGAAATAGGTGAAATTTAAAGTGCCATGAGCGCCCTCATTGCTTATGCGCTATTGAGATAATTAATCTATAGGCATATATCCTATTGTTTTTTGCTAACGTTTGAAACGTTAAGCTTGCTAACATTGTAAATGTTAGGTATACTAATGTTATGAATGTTAATGAGATTAATCGATTATTAGCTGCAGGTGAGGTGGATCGCGAGGATATGTGGCCGCGTCTTGTGGCTGCCGAGTCAAAGGCATGTTTTTTTCGCTTTGATTTTGGATTGAGTGAATTGCCAACCGAGCCAGGCTTAATTGTGATCAGAGGGCCACGTCAATATGGCAAAAGCACGTGGCTGGATATGAACCTTCGATTTTCCATTCATGATTTTGGAAAAGGATCTGCCTATTATTTAAATGGCGATGACATTGCCAGTGCGGATGATTTAGTCACACATATGACGGATTTATATGGTGCTTACCATGTGGATGCGCCCATAAAGCGGTTATTTATCGATGAAATTACAGCCATTCCCAAATGGGAAAAAGCAATTAAACGTATTATTGATCAAGGTCTGTATCATGATGTGTTGATTATAACGACAGGTTCAAAGGCTTCGGATTTACGTCGGGGTTCAGAAAAGCTGCCTGGCCGAAAAGGAAAATTACCACAAAATGAATATATCTTTTTGCCCATATCCTATCGGGAGTTCAAATATAATGCTGAGCAAATACAAGGTGAATCGTCCTGGCTAGCCTATTTGTTAACCGGAGGTTCACCTGTGGCATGCAATGATATCTGCCAATTTGAATGCTTGCCAGATTACTTTATTCAATTGATTCGCGATTGGGTATTGGGTGAAATCGTGTCATCTGGTCGACATCGTTTAGCGCTAACACAGGTTTTGCAAACGATGATGCATTATGGTGGCTCACCCGTGGGTTTTGCAAAATTAGCGCGTGAATCCGGCTTGGCAAATAATACGACTGCAAGCGGCTATGTGGAACAATTATCGGATTTGTTGTCTATATTACCATCATGGCCGATTGATACAAATAAGCGAACAATATTATTGCGTAAGCCATGTAAATTTCATTTTATCAATACAGCTGTTGCAGTTGCTTTCCACGCATCAGCCATGCGCCATGTGCATGAATTTGATATGCTGTCATCCATGGTGCAAGGCGCATTTATTGAATGGCTTATTGCGCAGGAAATTTGGCGTCAGGGTGTATTGGCGGATAGTGATAATCCAGAGGCAATCAATTTTTGGGCGTCAAAGGAACATGAAATTGATTTTGTAACACCGGATCGTCGATTTATTGAAGTGAAGCTAGGGCAATCAAATGCGCTTGAGTTCAGTTGGTTTCATCGTGTATTTCCGAATGATGAATTGACGGTGATCTGCAAAACACCCTTTGCATCCAAGTATGTAACGGGCATTACGGTTGAGGAGTTTTTATTATCCGCTCCGACATCATTGGAATATGATGATTAATTGTCTAAAACAGATTGCCCATCCACTGCATGCATCATATCAATGCCAAGGGCATGTGCAATCGTTGGAAAAATATCCACACTTCGAAAATAAGAGTGATTTTATGAGACCAGCATCCCATATGCCTTTTGCTAGATGCACTGGGGACAGGGTGTCATTGATATTTCGCTGTGTAATGATTGCATCTGCGCGATTGGTTTGGCCAGTCATTTTAGCATGGAGTTCATTGATGGGACTGTTGAAAAATAGCAATTTTGGGGGTTGTTCAAAAATGTTCAGATTCAAGGCAGACAGCAAATTCAATGAGGGCGCATACATAAGAGTATGTAACCGATTTGGATTTGCTGGACAACACCGAAGATGGGCGTTTTTCAACAGCCCCTTGATAATCGCATGCGTGCCATCAAAAAGTACATCCTTGGCCAAATACGTTCCTATATCAGAAAAACCTGTGACAATTCCCTTGGGCATGGCAGTGATGGCCTTGCCAGTTAATTTCCTATAATCGGCTGAGGATATATTTTCTTCGCGCATGAGCATGGAGTAGGCAGGCAGTAGTCTCATCAAATTGGATGTGATTTGCGCGGATGATGTATCGAGTGTGATTTCTGGTTTAAATGTAGAGTTGATTGTTATTTTCGCATCAATAATTGCTTCAGCCAATCGCCTGCCTGTCTGGTTGAAGTTGAATGCTATTTTTAGGCATATTCCATTCATGCTCGCCAGTACGTGTCATGCAGCGATTAATATTTAACTCTCGCGACAAATAACTTTGCGATAACGGGATTGGTTAAAAATAGCAATTTTAGGGAGTGTTCAAAAATGCCCATCTTCACAGCTTGTAAAGCCAAATTTAATTCAGTACCATACTAGCTATTTTTAGGGCAGTTCCTAGATCTCAGGCCATTGCGTGATGTAACGATTTACTCTATTTTCACAATATGATATTGTTTTTTCATAAATAACCGTAATATATATTAGGGAGTAGTTTCAATTTAGCAAAAGTGCTGATTTTATTTATTTTTTTGAATGATGACACCGCCTATTGATCCAACAATCCAGAAACAATAGGCATTTTCTGGTTACTCGAATCACATTCGAGTGTGATAAACTGACAGTTCGATGGGGACTGTATTGCGATGAGGGATCAATGGATTTAGCAAGTTTTTTAGGTTTATTCGGTGGTATTGCTCTGATTATTTTAGGGCAAATTCTAGAGCATGGTGATCCCATGCAATTACTTCAAATCACAGCATTTGTAATTGTGTTTGGTGGTACATTTGGTGCCTGTTTTATGAGCTTTCCCATGAAAGAGAGTTTGGGGAGCTTAGGCGGTATTATTAAAGTATTTATTCGAAAAGAGCCCTCAGCTGTTGCAGTGGTGGAAAAATTGGTGGAATTATCCACTAAAGCGCGAAAAGAAGGCATTGTATCGTTGGAACCGGATGTGCCATCCATTGAGGATCCATTTTTTAAAAAAGCATTATTGGCTGCAATCGATGGTGCAGATCCCAAAGATTTAAAAACGTCCATGGAAATTGAGATGTTCTATATGTCTGAACATGCAGAAACATCGCCCAAATTTTGGGAAGCAGCCGGTGGATATGCGCCAACCATTGGAATTTTGGGTGCAGTGATTGGTTTAATTCAAGTGATGCAAAATCTGGATAATATTGAGGAAGTTGGAAAAGGTATTGCCATTGCTTTTGTGGCAACGATTTATGGTGTGGGTAGTTCAAATATGATCTTTTTACCAGCCGCTAATAAATTGAAGATTTTAAATAAAAAAGATGAACGCATTCGAGAAATGGTGCTTGAAGGGATTTCACTGATTGTTGAAGGTGTCAATCCAATGATTATTCGAGATCGCTTGGCCGCATACATGATTGGTGAGGCCGCACCAGCAAAAGAGAAAGAATAATGGCTCCGAAAAAAAAACATGAAGAACATGTTAATCATGAGCGATGGTTGGTGTCGTACGCGGATTTTATTACACTGTTATTTGCATTTTTTGTGGTCCTATTTTCTGCAGCCAATGCAGACAAACAAAAAGTAGGTCAAATTGCAAAGGCCATTCAAGAAGCATTTAGTCGCCATTTATTATTTACTAATATTGATTCATCCAGGCCAGGTGGGGCGATACGTATTAGAGCTGATGATATGATGCCATTAAATACATCTGATGGATCTGGCCCCAAGTCCAATAAGAAATTAATTAAATATACTAATCCAAAGTTTCTTACTCAGAACAATGTAATTCTACGCCGTTTACAATCAGTGCCATTTGGTGAAATTACACCTGCAGACAATATTAATGAGGCCTATGAGAAAATTAAGCAGATGATTGTTGACGCGAAATTGGATGCATATGTGCATATTGAAAAAACAAAAAAGGGAATTCGTGCGGTGATATTGTCTACAGAATTGTTTGAAAGCGGTAGCGAGCGTTTGGGCTCTGGTGGCAATGCTATTGTGGATCGAATTGGAGCTATACTAAAGCAAATTAAAAATTATATTCTAATTGAAAGCTATACGGATAATCAGTTGGTGAGTGGCGTGCGTTATGCGAATAATCAGGAATTATCTCAAGCAAGGTCTGAGTATGTGCGTAGTCGTTTGATTGAATTCAATAAAATTTCACAGAACCGTATTATTGCGATTGGTCGCGGGGAATTGTATCCAGCCTCAGATAACCGTACAGAAGAAGGTCGTAAAAAGAATCGTCGATTTGAAATTACAATCTTAAAAACAGCTGCAGAATCATAATTCACAGTTTTGATTATTGTTGGATATCACCCCCCCCTCTAACATCCTAAAGACGGTGTTGATTCCTAATTAAATCATTCGGGGATCTCGTTTTTAATGTTGTCAACCTTGTGCTGTGACATAGGGATTTTGGGTTTACAATGTCT
>CAYZSU010000057.1:0-13952 GCA_964480565.1 uncultured Myxococcales bacterium
TTTTCATATCCTTTATTATATTATTAGCCTCTACATCATTATCAATCATTATTTTGACTGTTTGCTTACGTCGAGGTTTGCCAAGAACGCGCTGTCTTAAACGACTATTAATTAAACCAAAAATATCATCAAACTCATCAGTAACTTTATCTAAATCTGAAAATACACGATGCCATAAATGTTCATTTTGAATTGATTTATGATGTATATCTGTAATCCAAAACACGTCCACCGCTACATTTGTCGTTGTCGTAAATAGCTGTGCATCAATAATATTGCATCCATGCGAACTTAATACACCCGCTAGACGTGCAAAAAGACCATGCCTATCCTTGGTAATAATTGATAACTCATGGCAATTAAGCTCAGGAATAAGTCGTAGATAGGTTTTAAGTTCACCATCTTTAATATTTTTTCCTAAATTATAATGATTCACAATACTTTCATTGGATAATAAAAAAATATAACGCTCCGGTAAGAGCTGCAAAAAAGAAAAAATCTCCTCACATGTATCATTTGGTACTAGCTTGCATATTTCAAAATAAATATGAGTTTTATCTTTTTGTCGTTGTTCTGGCATTAAGTCACTTTGGATACCCTGAGCACCCTCAGAAATGAGATGATATGTTTCATTATATAAATGCTTTAGCAATCCTGATTTCCAATCATTCCACAGCGTTGGGCTCACTGCTTGAATATCTGAAATAGTAAGCAAATACAGCATGGATAGCATTTCTGTTGACCGAAGTGATTGTGCAAAACGTATAAGCAATGATTGATCGCTAATATCTCGTTTGAATGCCAATGTTGACATCAATGAATGCGATTTAACTAAAAAGGAAATATCTTCAATTTCAGTGGGCCTCAATCCCATCCGACTTGCTACGCGTGCAACTAAAGTCCCACCAATTGTTTCATGATTACCACATCGTCCTTTGCCAATATCATGAAAAAGTGTGGCTAAAATGACAACCATAGGATTAATCACAGCACTGCGAGCATGACGCATACTAGATTCAGTATCTATATTCTCTTTTGAAAGTAATTTAGATAGTTTTGATAATGCACGAATTGAATGAGTGCAGGTTGTATACATGTGATATCCATCATGTTGCACCAGATGAGCAATTGGCTGCATTTCAGGAAACCACTTTACTAAATATTGACATTCTTGCATTTCCATTAAAATACGAGGTAATTGATCGATATTTTGAAAAATCTGCTGCCAAATTTTTTGAGCATTTGTACAAAAAAGAATATGTGGTACATTGTAGTAAAGCTGTGAAATATCATCTTTTGTTTTCGCATCAATAGGTACTAAATGCTGCGCGGCCATATGAAATGCCTTCAAAAAAATCAAAGGATCGGTATTCCATGTATCTTTTTCCACACGAATTGTATTGTATTCTGTTTTTATCAAACCCTCTTCTATTTGTTTTCTAGCAATTAAACGTCTCGCAGAACCAAATAATGTGTTTTTACGTTTTATATATTCCATCACACGCGATACTTTCAAATGCATAATGGATGTAAAGCGATAATAATCTGTCATTAATTGTTCGCTTGCACTTGCATGGTCCTGCTCCTGATAGTCCATACATATCGCAATATCATCTTGAAAAAAATCAAGTAATCTATCCTGACATTTCTTTGATAAATAATGCAAGTGATGACGTACCTGCCAAATAAAGTCCCTTGCACTTTGCAGCTGATCAATTGAGCTTGCATATTTTACAGATTTATTCACAGCATCATTAATATTCCATTCTTGAAAATATGCCATAGCCACCCAAATGAGTGTTTGATAATCTCGAAGACCGCCCTCACCTTCTTTAATGCTTGGCTGCAGTAGAAAAATATTATTATCCTGTTTTTGTAAACGATTATCACGCTCATCTATTTTTCGATTAATAAAATTACGACGAAAACGCGCATTTTCAAAATGACTAATGATCATCTGACGCAACTCATCATATAATTTGTAATTGCCGCATAAATATCTGGCATCCAACATTGCAGTTAATGCAACTGCATCTGAATTAATAATATCCTTACAATCCGATAAACTGCGAGAGGCACCACCAATGTCAATATGATTATTCCAAAAAGGATATAATAGCCGCTCTGAAAAATCAGACAGTAACTCATTGGATGCATTTTCGTGTATAAATAACAGGTCCAAATCAGACTTTGGGCTCAATTCAAACCGACCATATCCCCCTAAAGCCAACACGCATAATTTAGATTTATTATGATTATAGCAATTTAGTGATTTTATAAATGTAATTAAAATATGATCATAGATATGTGCGATAGACCCACAAATTGACATGGCTGGAATACTTTTTTCAAGGGCCTTTTCTACCCATTGATTTTTTTTTGATATTGCATGGATTAATGCATCATTTGAATCAATTGATACATTTCCAAACAACGAATCTATATTTAACTCATTGAGTGATTTCATTGTTTTGCTTTATTCCTTTTTTATTTACAAGATACTGCATGACCCCCTTGGCAACCGAATGTGCAAATTGCTCCTGAAATTCACCACTCATTAACCGCCTTTCCTCAGAGGCATTACTTATAAAAGATGATTCTACTAGTATTGCAGGACATTTAGCTCCGACTAATACATAGAATAATGCAGATCTTACTTTTCTATTTTCAACATCGGAATAATCTTTGGAAATATCTTTGATCAACGATGATTGCACTTTTTTTGCAAGCTGCCTGGACTCATCTGTGTTTACATTCTGAAGCATAGTTGACAAAATATGCTCTGTTGTCGACAAGGCCTTAGGCGCAAGTCTATTTTCTTGAGCAGCTAAGCGTTTGGCTGCTTTATCAGATGCATTATTCAGGTAGTAGGTTTCTATGCCTTTGGCATTTGAATTAGTGGATGCATTGGCATGAATGGAAATAAATATATCGGCTTTTTTACGTCTCGCAAATTGATTACGATCATTTAAACTTAAACTTCTATCCCAACGCCTAGTTAAATATATATTGGCATCCACTTGTTTTTGTAAATGTTTAGCCATTCGTTTTGAAATACTTAAAACTACATCTTTTTCCATTACACCGCTTGGACCAATTGCGCCAGTATCTTTTCCACCATGACCAGGATCAACTACAATATGAAGTCTTTTTTTTTAAATTTAAACGGATCTAGTAGTGAAGTCCAAATCGATTTTTTCTTAGTCCCTGAATTTACTTTGGAGGTTTTTGCAGATTTATGCTGCTTAAAAGATAAAATCAACTTCTTCTTATCCGTATTTAATTTATAATTGGCATCATGAGATAATTCAAAAATAATACGACTTCCTTTACCCCACAACCGTGATTTTATATGAATATTATTCAGATATGGCGATCCAATGATCAATTCCCTTTCTATGGAATCACTTGGTATTGCTTTGGTAAATGTTAATGCCAACTTAGGTGGCGACTTTGTTCGTAAACCCTTTTCAGTGAACTCAACTGTATAGCTCGCATCATCATTAAAAATAAGTTCCACCGTCGTTTGATCGGCTAAATCACTGACTAAAATATCATTTAATACTACACCCATTGTTTGATTGGTTGTAGTTGTTGCTGTATCGATCGGATTTTGAGCAACAACATGTTCTTTTTCAGTAATCGGATATTTAGCTGATTCAGCGACTGGTGTTTTGGCAGCTTGTGCAATTTCAAATGTAGCCAACAAGGTACGTGCTTTTGCCAGCATATCACCTTCCGGATAATGTGAAATTAAATAGTTCAGTGCTTTTTTTGAACGATCTGTTTGGCTTAAGGGATCATGTCGAAGCAATGCAATGTGATACAAGGAGTCATCTGATAATGAATGATCAGGGTATTTCTTCACCACTTTATTATACAGCTCTATGGATAAGCGGGCATCCTCTTTATGCTTGAGTGTCTTATACAACTCATTTCGTAGCTTTGCCGCACTAAACAACGCTTTTGGGCTTTGCGAACTTTCTGGAAAATCATCTGCAATTTCCTCAAATTGATCGATACATATTGCCCATGCATTTCGATCTTTTTTATTGTGACGATTGTGTGTCACACGATGATAACATTTTTTAGCACTTTGATACGCAGTTCTTGGAGAAGAGGCTGCAAGTGAAGTACTAGAACAAATAACAGCCAAGATAATCAAAACAATCGGTATTAAGAAACTGTTGAATCTTTGGAATTGTTCAAATATGTTCAGATTCAAGGCGGACAGCAAATTCAATGAAGGCATAACCATACGAGTATAGTACTGAATTGGATCTGCTGGCAATCTACGAAAATGGACGTTTGTGGGCAACCCCATTAATTGATTTTTTTTCATGTGGAGCATACTAACACTGCCGATCATTGACTTCAAGACTAAAGAAACTTATGATCGATGAATTGAACAAAGTTATCATTTGGAACTGTTCAAAAATGCCTTTAGACGCCTAAAAACTCGCGGATCAATACGTACAGTTTGTGAAGATGGGCGTTCAAAAGAACACCGCATTATTCTTTCCAGACACACACAACTTCTGCTATACTATAAACCGATAATAATAATGAGGATATCCAAAACTTATGGCAAGTACAGTTCAAAATAAGCGCTTGCACGCCCAATATCAGGCCTATTTAAACCGAAATAAATCAAAAAATTCGGATACGAATACATTTAATGATCATTTAAGCACAAAAAAACCGGAAAATAGCAAAAAAGAACCACCATCATCAAATATTGCAAATAAACATGACAAACAATTAAAGTCCACACCCACTGCAAACAGCGCATGTCACTTAGGATCACCAAAAAAAATCACCTCCTTACAGGCCAAGCGACTCGCCAAATATGCACCAATCATTGAGCAAGCAGCTAAAAAATACAATGTTCCTGTAGAGCTCATCTGCGGTGTTATCTTGCAGGAATCCAATGCAAAATTAAAAGCAGTATCCCATTGTGGCGCACAAGGATTGATGCAATTAATGCCTGGCACTGCTAAACGATTTGGCGTAACCAATGCATTTGATCCCAAGCAGAATATTGATGGTGGCACTCATTACCTAAGTTGGCTAATGAAACGCTTTGATGGCAATATTGAACTTACTTTAGCTGCATATAATGCAGGTGAAGGCAATGTTGAAAAGTATGGAAACAAAGTCCCCCCATTCAAGGAAACTCAAAATTATATCCCAAAGGTACTCGGCTATGCTCAATCCATGATCGATATTTTTGTCGCCAGAGCTCCGGACAATGCATTGCCCAACTATGCCAAGAGAGCCTAGATTTTACATTGTAAAAAACAAATAACTAGCTAAAATAAAACAACTTATCCATTTATTAATATTTTTCCAATCAAACAAGATTGACATTTACGTAAATGTTCTCTATTCACCTCACATGACAATGAATGCAGCTATTTACCATATTGGAAAACTCGCCAAATCGCTCGGCATTTCACAGCGTTCCATTCGTTATTATGAGGAACTAGGCTTTATCACCCCAACACGAACACTATCCGGCTATCGCCAATACTCACAAAAAGACCATGATATCCTCAAATTATTACTTCAATTTAAAAATTTAGGGCTCAAACTAAATGAAATTCAATCATTTTTTTCAAAAAATAGCACTGATGGTGAAAAACACATTCAATATATTGAACAGCAATTACAGGAAAAACGCATAAGCTTACAAGAAAAAATAAGTCATTATCATGATGCAATTTCATTTATTGACGATGTATTAAAAATGATCAATCAATGCAATGTCTGTCAAAGCATTGAAGATCATATATCCTGTACACATTGCTTGCAAGAAAATGCATCTAACAACAATACCAATGTAAGAATATACATGGAAAAAGTAGTTAAAACACCGAATTAAAGAGAGGGTTTTATGTGGAATTATACAGAAAATGTGGTGGATCATTTCTTACACCCACGCAATGTCGGCGATATTGAGAATGCTGATGGTATCGGTGAAGTAGGATCATTGGCTTGTGGCGATATGCTAAGACTTAGCTTTAAATTAGGCGACAATGGCCGTATCGCTGATGCGAAGTTTAAAACCTTTGGATGCGCCTCTGCCATCGCATCTAGCTCCGCACTTACTGAGCTCATAAAGGATAAAAGTATTGAGGAGGCCTTAACAATTACCAATCAAGATATTGCTGATTATTTAGGTGGATTACCTGGTGAAAAAATGCACTGTTCTGTATTGGGACGTGAAGCACTGGAAGCAGCGATTGCTGATTATCGGGGTGAACCCAAGCAAGAACGACAGTTGGAAGGCGATGTTATATGCCATTGCTTTGGCATTACAGACACCGTTATCCTACGCGCAATATCAGAAAATCAGCTTACTACTGTTGAGGAAATTACCAATTATACCAAAGCTGGCGGCGGCTGTGGCAAGTGCACGGACAAAATAAACGCATTAATTAACAATACAAGCAGCAATGAGCAGGTCCCAACCGATACGATGACAAATTTAGAACGCATTCGACAAATTGAAACATTAATCAATGATCGCATTCGCCCTGCATTAAAGCAAGACCACGGTGACCTTGAATTAATTGATATTGATGGTTTTACAGTAAAAGTACAGCTTAAAGGTGCTTGTGCCACATGTCCCTCCTCAACACATACCATGAAACAATTTATTGAAAAGGAAATGCAAAAACGCATATCCCGTAATATTATTGTGCAGGAGGTTAAATCATGACCATTGTTTATTTGGATAATAATGCAACGAGTATGGTTGCACCGGAAACAGTTGATATGATCACTCCATTTTTTCATACCTATTATGGAAACCCCTCAAGTATGCATACATTTGGCGGACAAATCGGTGAGCATATTAACACAGCGCGCAAGCAGGTTGCATCTTTAATCAATTCTCAACATACTGATGAAATTGTATTTACCAGCTGCGGCACTGAAAGTGACAATACGGCTATTTTGTCTGCCCTTGCCACGACACCCAACAAACGCCATATCATTACATCCGCTGTTGAACATCCTGGAGTACTCAATTTAATCAAGAAATATGAGTCTGAATATAATTATACAGTCACATATTTGCCGGTTAATGAATCTGGTCAATTGAATTTGCATGAGTTTGAAAAGGCCATCACCCCAGAAACCGCATTGGTTTCGATCATGTGGGCCAACAATGAAACCGGGGTTATTTTTCCAATCAAGCGCATTGCAGAAATTTGCCAACAACACAATATTCCATTTCATGTGGATGCTGTACAAGCAGCTGGAAAAGAAGTAATAGACCTTCAAAAAATACCCATTACTTTTTTATCATTATCCGGACACAAAATTCATGCCCCCAAAGGCATTGGTGCACTTTATGTTCGACGAGGCACACCATTTCACCCAATGATAATCGGTGGCCATCAGGAACATGGTAAGCGTTCTGGCACTCATAATGTACCTTCGATCATTGCATTTGGCCATGCATGCGAGCAAGCGCTCACGCATATGCCAAACAACTCAAAAATAGCAGCATTAAGGGATATACTCGAAAAAGAACTATTATCCGCAATTCCAGATGTATTTATTCATGGGGATACAGGCTCACGCTTGTGCAATACAAGCAATTTAGGCTTTGATGCGGTGGAAGGCGAAGCCATATTGCTAATGCTTAATGAATTTGGCATCTGTGCATCGTCCGGATCAGCATGTAGTTCAGGATCGCTTGATCCTTCCCATGTAATGAAAGCCATGGACATTCCATTCCGCCGAGCACATGGATCCATTCGATTTTCTTTGAGTCGCTATAGTACTAAGGAAGATATTGATGCAGTTATTCAGCATTTACCACCCATTATTGAGCGCCTTCGGGAACTATCCCCTATAATATAATTTACGCCTACTCTCCAGCTGTGGGCCCGTTTAGAAAAAATAGTGACCATTTTAATACGATTGATCTATAGTCCATGCTTGCATTTTAAAAAACAAACTTATAATAGTTTTCAACGCATTTTTTGAAACGTTCAAACATGTAAGAATATCAGTAAATATACATCTAGACCTTTTAAACATTGCAATGAATCGCTGAATTCAATATTTTTTCATAGCCTATGCAATAAAAACGATGTATTTTACTTGACTTATTTTAGACTTCCTTTATAAAGTACGGCGCTCTGAGAGAATGAGTTGGAGCAATTAATAAAATAAACCTATTTGTGATCAGCGAGTGAAATTATGAGAAAAAAAGATCAAAAAACAACATTAGTAAAAAAAGAAACAACCACTAGAAACTGGGTATTGATTGATGCAAAAGATCAAATAGTAGGTCGATTGGCATCTCAAGTTGCTAATATTCTTAGAGGTAAAAATAAACCATCCTTTACGCCGCATGTTGATAATGGTGATTTTGTTGTGGTAATTAATGCCAAAGATGTGCAATTCACTGGCAGAAAAATGGAAAATAAAGTCTATTATCACCATACAGGATATGCAGGCGGCATCAAAGGCATCACAGCCAAAGATCAGAATGAAAAACACCCTGATCGTATTATTAAAGATGCTGTATGGGGAATGCTCCCTAAGAATCGTTTATCCAGACAACTTTTAACCAAATTAAAAATCTATACTGATGATAATCATCCACATTCTGCGCAACAACCTGTTGTTGTAACCGTATAAGAGAGAGATATTATGACAGAAAAAATAACTACTGAATTTATTGCTTGTGGAAGACGTAAAACTTCAATTGCTCGTGTTCGCATGCAAGCTGGTACAGGAACAATTACAGTTAATGGTCGAACAAAAGACGAATATTTCCCTCGCCCTACATTGCAAATGATCATTGATCAACCATTTGTCATTTCTGGTACATCAGGACAATATGATGTTCGTGTCAATGTATGTGGTGGTGGTATTGCAGGCCAAGCAGGTGCCATTCGTCATGGTATCTCACGTGCATTATTGGAAATGAACCAAGATTTGCGCAAACCATTAAAGAATGAATCCCTACTCACACGGGATGCTCGTGAAAAAGAGCGCCGCAAAGTGGGTTGCCGTAAAGCGCGTCGTAAACCGCAATTCTCAAAACGTTAATTCAAGGAGGCAATTGCCTCCTTTTTTTATTGCCTATTATTTATTAATTAAAATACATCCACTCTAAGTACAATTAATGACTAATTATGGGACTGTTGAAAAATAGACAATTTGTGAGATTTTTCAAAAGCACCTAGATTCTATACATCTGTAAATCTGTAATCGGGGCGTATATGCGAGCATATGTAGATTATGGGTGCAGCGGAAAATACCGACAATGGGAGTTTGTGAATAGCCCAATTATTTTTTCTCATCCTCATTCTTGACAGCAATGAACACCCTATTTATAGTGCGCTGAATTTGAGTACAAACATTTTTATTATACAGGTGAACAAATGATATCAAAGACAAAATTTATCTTCGTAACAGGTGGCGTTGTATCCGGACTCGGCAAAGGCATTGCATCTGCATCTTTAGCAGCACTACTTGAAAGTAGAGGGCTCTCAGTTACGATTCAAAAGCTAGACCCTTATATCAATGTTGATCCTGGAACAATGAGCCCATTCCAACATGGCGAAGTATTTGTCACGGATGATGGCGCAGAAACCGACTTAGATCTTGGGCATTACGAACGATTTACATCCAGACGTATGTGCAAATTAAATAATTTCACTACAGGACGTATTTATAATTCAGTTATTCAAAAGGAACGCCGAGGTGATTATCTAGGTCGTACAGTACAGGTTATCCCACATATTACGGATGAAATTAAAGCCAGTATCATGAAAATTGCATCCAAAACAGATATTGTTATTGTAGAAATTGGCGGCACCGTGGGAGACATTGAAAGCCTCCCCTTTTTAGAAGCAATTCGGCAATTTAAACGTGACATAGGCCGAGACAATGTCATTTATATACATCTCACACTGATCCCATACATTGGCGCTTCAGGAGAGTTAAAAACCAAACCCACACAGCATAGCGTTCAAAAGTTACGTGAAATCGGCATTCAGCCTGATATTTTACTGTGTCGATCTGAACATTCCTTAAATAATGAATTAAAAGCCAAAATTTCACTATTCTGCAATTTACCGACAGACTGTGTCATTACAGCCAGAGATGTCACGCATATCTATGATGTACCACTTATGCTTCGAGATGAACATTTAGACGATAAAGTCGTAGAATTACTGAATATCTGGACAAAAACACCGGACTTGTCTGTATGGCAAAACCTCGCAAATTCCATTCGTAATACGGAAAATACAGTCATTATTGCCATTGTTGGAAAATATGTCCATCTTACTGACTCCTATAAGAGTTTAAATGAAGCATTGCAGCATGGAGGATATGCCAATCAAACACATGTAAATTTAAAATTCATTGACTCGGAAAAATTGGAAGAAAAAGATGGGCTGAATGTATTAGATGATGTGCATGCGATTTTAGTTCCCGGTGGATTTGGTGAACGAGGTGTTGAAGGAAAAATCAATGCCATTAAATATGCACGTGAAAAACTTATCCCCTACTATGGTATATGCTTGGGCATGCAATTAGCAGTGATTGAATTTGCTCGCAATGTATGTCAGCTTGAAAATGCAAATAGCTTAGAATTTGATCCAAATACAATACACCCTGTAATCAATCTCATGGAGGAACAAAAAGCCGTGTACAATAAAGGGGCAACCATGCGTTTGGGCGCTTATGAATGTGAAATTGAAAAAGATTCACATGCATTTAATGCCTATACTGATAAATTAATCAGCGAACGCCATCGCCATCGCTATGAGTTCAACAACGATTATACGACAGAATTGTCAGAAAAAGGGCTTCAAATTGTTGGTACATCTCCAAAGACAGGTTTAGTTGAAATCATTGAGATAAAGGAGCATCCCTGGTTTGTCGGATGTCAATTTCACCCTGAATTTAAGTCAAAACCCATGAATGCCCATCCCTTATTTGATCATTTTATTAAAGCAGCGCTGGCATTTTCGAAACAAAAACAATGGAGCAAGCAAAAAAAATCAAATCCCATTACAACGACAACAAAAAAACAATGCAAGCGCCAGAAAGAAAATAGCACCGCACAAGCAAACATATAAATTCATTCCTCCCTAAAATCCCTTATACTGAACACATTTGCTGATGTCATAATGTCGATTTCTTGACTTTTTACCCTCTAAACTCTATTATAATATTAATCGACTACCTATGGATTTAAAGGAAACGCATCATTATGGCATTGGAATTAAAACAAAGTCTCAAATTAGCCCAGCAACTTGTTGTTACACCACAACTTCAACAAGCAATAAAACTATTACAACTCTCTCAAATCGAGTTAAATAGCTTAGTTCAAAATGAACTGCTTGAAAATCCAATTTTGGAAGATAAAGAAGCTCAACCAGAAGAAATACTTGATAAACAAAGCAATGCAGAAAAGCATGAACAAGCCAAGTTAGATCAACGTCCAAGTGAGCAAGTAGATGAGGTTGGCACAAAAGATGGCGAACTTAAAGAACCCAATAACTTTGACTGGGAAAACTATTTAGATACGAATAATTCTGCCACATATAATGCTGAACACAGTAGCCGAAGTGATGAGCCACAAACATATGAAAATGTCATTCGGCAAACCGAATCCCTTCAGGAACATTTACTTTGGCAACTGCACTTATCATCATTTACAGACATTCAACTTAAAATTGGCCAAGAAATTATTGGCAATATCGATGATATTGGCTACTTTAAAGCCAGTATCGATGAAATATCCAAGAAGTTAAACATTCCACTCAGTGATGTTCAGAACATACTCAACAAAATTCAATTATTTGACCCATTAGGTGTTGCGGCTAGGGATATAAAAGAATGCCTATGCCTGCAGATTAAGCATTTTCCTGAAGAACGTGAATATCTTGAAATTATCATCAATTATCATTTTGCTGACTTAGAAAAACATGATTATAAAAAAATTGCTAAAGCCTTGGGCATTGATATTACTCGTATACAACATATGGCTCATATCATTTCAGACCTGGAACCACGACCTGGACGCCCTTTTCAAGAAGAAATGCCTCATTATATTACTCCAGATGTATATGTTCAAAAAATAGGCAATGATTATGTCGTTACATTAAATGAAGATGGACTTCCCAAACTTCGAGTCAGCAATTTTTATAGACAAGCACTTATGAAGGGCTCTGACGTTGCTAAGCATACAAAGGAATATATTCAAGAACGCATGCGCTCTGCTATTTGGCTCATTAAAAGCATTCACCAACGACAACGCACATTACACAGAGTTACAGAAAGCATTGTAAAATTTCAAAGAGATTTTTTTGAAAATGGTGTTGAACATTTAAAACCTTTAATTCTACGCGATGTTGCCGATGATATTGAAATGCATGAATCCACAATCAGCCGTGTCACTACCAACAAATATGTTCATACTTCCCGTGGTATTTATGAATTGAAATTTTTCTTTAATAGCGGTATTCAGCAACTAGAAGGTGGCGGTATTGCAAGTGAAGCAGTTAAAATTATGATAAAAAATTTAATTGATAAAGAAAATTCACAAAAACCATACTCTGATAGACGAATTGTTGATTATTTAAAAAAACATAATATTGATATTGCCAGACGGACAGTGGCTAAATACAGGGAAGTATTGAATATACTCCCTTCATCACGACGTCGTGAACGATCATAACATAAGGGAAAACATAATGACTATGGAAAAGAACCTCGAAACAACATATACCTTTCGCAATATGGATGCTACAGATGCATTGAAAGTACACACAGATAAACGATTAAAGCGAGTCAAAAAATTTCTACTTCATAAAGATGCCAATGCGCATATTATTTTTAAGTTAGATGGCTCATCGTCACATACTGCAGAAGTGACTATACACTTTAAAGGAACCCGATATGTAGGACGATTTACATCCCATGATATGTATGGCTCAATTGATAATGCAATTGAACGCATTGAAACTCAATTACATAAAAACAAAGATCGCATCACAGCTCATAAAGGCGAATAAAAATCAACCTTGCTTTTTATTGTCTCCTAGGCTAGACAGCGAAAAATTATATTTTCACTGCCAAAAATGCACATGTGCTTGATTAATTTTATGGTTTTTTGTAATCAAAAAATTATCATTGATACTGCAACTCCTTTTGAGTGAACTTCATATTAGGTAGGTATTTATGCATCTTGCTGACATGCTCAACAAACATTTATTTTGGGCAGACTTAAAAGCAACAACAAAACCAGACATTATTAGAGAACTATCTAACAATATATCTCATGAGTTTTCTGAAATTGAATCAAAACAAATCGCCACACTTCTTATGGAAAGAGAACGCTTAGGCAGCACAGGTATTCAAGATGGTATCGCTATTCCCCATGCAAAGATTGACTCTTTATCACAAATTATTATCGCATGCGGTAAGTGCAATAAGGGAATTGATTTTGATTCGCATGATGGACAAACAACATTTATTTTCTTTGTTCTTCTTGCACCAAAGAGTGCTACAGGCCAACACCTTAAAGTATTAGCAAGGCTATCGCGCATACTTAAACAGTCACAATTTCGAAAAAAAATAAAACAAGCAATGACTGCCGATGAAATGTATCAAATCACTGTTAATGAGGATGATAAATTATAATGTTAAATATACCAGTTATAAATTTATTAAAAGATACTGAACATCGCTTATACTTGGAATTACTTACTGGAAAAAAATATTTACATAAAAAAATTGTTATTCCTCGCATACAAAAACCTGGACTTGCACTAACAGGCGATACAACAAATCTTCATCCGGGCCGTGTACAAATTTTTGGCAAAGCAGAATTACGACATTTAAACTCTCTTTCAGAAAAAAAACTAACACATATCCTGAGTGATTTCACAAAAGTGGATATTGCCTGT
>CAYZSU010000058.1:0-13834 GCA_964480565.1 uncultured Myxococcales bacterium
AAAGAACTTCAGATCCATGCCCTAAATATCTCTAATTTAACCGGACACTAGTGATGTTGTATATGGAAAATAGTTGGTTAAATGAGTGGTCATTTTTGTAATACTGATGAGTTCTTTATTGGAATGATATTTATTTTTTACGCGATAAAAGGATGTGTAGATATTTGATTTTTTTTTGATTTGCTTCATTGCATCCGCATCGTCTATGGGCAGGTGGTCACTGTCTTCGAGTATGTCCTCTGAAAATATGATATCATATTTTTGAGCAATGGTCGTTTTTGATAAGGGGCTGAGCAAGTGGACATTGGTTCTGCTGGCACCTTTAATTACAGTATCGATTGCATAGGAGAGGGTTTGATCTATTTGAGAACCTGTTTCCAATGGAAATCCAATTATAAAACTGGCAATGCTGTCAATCCCTTCATTGATACTACTTGTAAACACGTGATCTATTTTTTCCAATTCAATTTTTTTTCCAATAAAGTGTTGCGTGGTGCTTGAGGCAGATTCAATTCCATAGAATATAGATTCACACCCGCTGTGTTTCATGATTTGCATCAGTTCTGGATCAATCGTGTCTATTCGTGAACTACATCCCCAGATATAGTTTCGCTTTTTTACTGCTTCGCAAAAAAGAAGCAATTTATTTCGATCCAAAGTGAATAGGTCGTGAACAAGATCGAATCGGTTCATTTTGTATGAGTGAAAAATAGCATCCATTTCAGCAATGAGGCGATTGGCGGATTTAGCCCTAAATTTTCGTTTCCACATTTTCGTTGTGGAACAAAAAATACAATTAAATACACAGCCTGACCCAGCAAGAATAGGAATGCATTTTAAGCCTGCATCTATATAATTCTGCATATTGACAAGTGAATATTTGGGGAGCGTTTCATCATCTAAGCATTTAATTAGTTCTCTGGCGGGATTGATTTTGACTTTATTTTGTAGATGCAAAGATGTTCCTAGGATATTCTGTAATTGTGTAATATTATCATCATAATAGGATTCTACAATTTCATATAAGGCTCTTTCCCCTTCCCCACTAACAATCATATCTATCTCTTTATAATTTCCCAATAACTCTTCTGACATCACACTTGGTTCTGGTCCGCCCATTATTATATAGGAATTAGGGATTATTTTTTTAAGTTGTTGAGCTAATTTAACTGAAATAGGCATATTACTACACATGGATGTGATGCCGATTAAGTTTACATTGAATTGTTTAATATATGCAGCAGCTTCTTGATAGAAATTAGTATTGTCAGATAATTCACCCTGCTTTATCAGTAATTCAAGGTCAATTATTTGTACTTGAATTCCCATGTTTGAAAGATAAGTTCCTAAAATAATTAGATTGAGCGGTAATGAAATATTTTCTTTTTTACTACCAATAGGCGGTTTAATTAATAATATTTTTTTCATAATTTGGTCCATTTTTCTGAAATTAGGCTGTACCAATAGTTAGTACAGCCTATATCTCAGAGGGGTGCGATTAAATACCCCTAATTAAATTGCATACTATGTATATGAAACATGTATACCTTTATTCTCTGTTGCACTTTCTGCTAACTCGGATTGAAATTCCTCTACTTTATCGAGTTCATTTTCCAATTCTTTTAAATCGATTGTGTTATTCATTTTTTTCTCCTTTTTGTTATTTCAAAATATGATCCCCATGATACTATTTTGAAATGATTGTTTGTGCGCACATTGATTTAATATAGCAACTCCCATGCCAAGTGTGAAATCCTGTATTTTCAATAGGTTGGGGGAGTATGGGTATTTCAAAATTCCATATTTTTGTAATAAAAAGTGTGTGGAATGGCAGCAAATTGTTGGTGGGTATGTGCTTGCAGTGAATTACAAAAAAATGGAAAAAATTCCATGATTTTGGAAAATAAATTATGGGTAATTTCTGAATGACTGGATTTCCGATCACCATCGTCTCGGAAATGACACGGTCAACTGCGTCACTTTTTCCACATTTTAATTGCATTGTACGCTCATTATTATAAAGAGCCCATATAACCTGCCTTTCCGGCTCATAAGGCCGGGACGATAACTCGTGAGCCCAGGGGTAATATCCATGAGCAAATCAATAGAAAAATCACAAAATAATTCCAATAATGAGTTACATCAATGGATGGCCAAACTGCGCCATGATTTGCAATCGCCAGTGTCTATGCTCAACTGGTATATGGCACAAGACCCATTGGCACTCAGTTCAAAAGAAGTGCTGGCACAAAGTATATTTAAATTAAATATTATTTTTGACCGATTGAGCCGGCTAAAGTCCTGTGTGTCAGATATTAGTGACCCTGAGGTTATACCTGCAGAAACTGATCAAAAATGCTCAGATGTAAGTCAGACAGCCAGTTCAATAAATGCGCAGCCTCATGAGAGTACTAAAAAATTGGATTTGATGTTCAATACTTCAGAGGGATGTTTTTCAATGTCGCCATTGGGTAATATTTTGCTTATTCATGATTGTATAAGTGCACTATTAACATGCCATAAGTGTATATTAAGCAAAGTGACTCAGACGATTATGACTGCCCATAGTGCGGCGCAAGCAGTGGAGATATTATCACTTCAACAAACTACCATTGATATCGCGATTGTGGGTTGCTCACCCGAAAGTAAAGTGGATGGAATGACTATTGTTGATCATTTAAAAAAGTATGGTGTGAAAAAAATTCATGTCGTATAGATGGTTGCGCCTTTACCCAATTTGCTGTTTAGCTTTTGTGACAATTGGGGTGTTTGCATTAGCTAGGGTGATCAAGCTTTTTTGATAGTAAAAATATAATAGTCGTTGTTCGCCTAAAATCGGAATATTTTTCAACACTCCCAAAATATTCATGGTAACCTGCTGATAACCTTATCTATGACAAACTGATATGCTCTTTCGTAATCCCAATTCCTGTATTGGGGCAGCAAAAAATTCATATCTAATTTAAAATCTCGATTATTTTTTTTAAACTCTAAATTTTTAATAAACTCATCACGAGTAATAACTATATTACCATTCGCACAATATTTAGAAAAGATGTCTATTACTCGTTCTAAATCAATAAGATTTTGACTTGCAACATACCATAAATCAAACAAATCTCTGCCTTTACGGCGTTGATAAAGAGCTCGAAGTTTAGTTGCAATTAACTCATCAATCTCATGTGTAACGATATCTGCTGTTCCACTAAACCATTCAGACTCAATATTAAATTTTTTAGTACATGGTGGCAGCACTTGAAAATGCTCAGTAATATTTATTTCTAACTTTAATTTTGAAGGAAAGCTATTGATAGCCTCATATTTATAAATTAATTTTGCAGATTGATGAGTAATTTTCCACTTTGGATCACCAAGCCAAGGTTTTAAAATTTCTCTAATTGCATCTATTGTTTGTCCTATCGGATCAGGATTTTTTTGAGTAAAATCAATATCTTCACTATATATTGAGGGTGTTTTTAAAAATAATTTATTTAATGCCGTACCACCGCGAAAAACTAAGCTGTCCTTGATATGATTGTTATTGTATAAATCAACTAAGGCTCTGCATATAATCAGATCTTGTTCTATTTGCGCGAGTGTTTGCCATTTAAAAGAATTTCGCCATTGTTCAACATATATTTTTGGAATCATAAATCGCTTTCTATCTTAGCATTAATGACTATTCTCCACTTTCTACATCTTGAAAAACCTGTTTTGGTTATATCCGACGAAAGTGGCAAATATTTTTGTTTGCGTTTATAAACGTGCACAGCCAGTTTTTCAGTAAATTTTGCTGCTAAATCATCATCCATTAATTCAATATTGTCTAAAATATATCCTATTCGTTGTAGCTGATATTCTACTTGCATATCACAAACAAGTTTTATGAGTGTATCTGCATCAAGACTTTCTAGAAGCTCGGAAAATACAGTTACGACGTGATTTAATCCACCACAACGATGAATGTATTCAAGTAAATCAATAGCAATCAACTCAGGTGAGGCAACGTTAAGATAGCCTGTGTTAACCGTGAAATTCTGAATTGGCAAATTGGACAATTTTTTTCTTTTAATGATTTCAATTTCAATCTGTCCAAATTTTAGGGGATGAATAATGCGGGCATTTGTGATAACTTGAAATTTAAATATTTTTTGATGAGCAGCTCCATAGAAACCAGCTGCACTTAGCAATGCAACGTAATATTCAGTATTAAGATGTTTCATCATAATTGGAACTAATTCTTCGGCTGGGATACAACCATGAGGCATATGTTCCGGCGGAACAATGACATAAAGTCCTCTTAAAGGTGAAATTAATTCTCCTTTTTCTTTGATACGGTGAATGGCATTTAAAGCAGCATTTTTAGATAGCCTCATATCTGCCATTAGTTTTTCTAGAGTAAAGTGACGTGCACCAAATTGCCTTATTTCCTTGATATAGCTTGATAGGCTCATGAATACCTCAAAATCACGTTTATAATGATATTGAGGTATTGTAAGGCATTATCGGCATAAAGTAAAGGGAGATATAATGGAATCACAGGGCTTTTCATGTCTAAATTAATGGGCGTTCCAACGGGCAGTCCCAATAATCACAGGTATTGCCCCTTACCTGAATCATTGATTGAATTGTTATAGGCACCATATCTATTGGTATTTCTAGATTATTCCAACTTGACATAATTGAGAAGTCTCCGTAAGGCTGGGTATGGGGGATATCATGACTGATCAATGTTCTAATGAATTTCTAAATTTACATAATGCGGGAATGCCTACGAAATATGGACTTAACGGCAGTCCCTTTGAGGTTCCTTTCGATGATGAGCCTCAAGTAACTAAATCACCGCCACCACGTCTACTATGTATTGACGATGATTCCAGTTTTTTAATTTGGCTGCAAAGTGAATTAAATGCCTATCCGATTGATCATGCCGCCTCCTTGGATGCGGCACTTTTGATTTTGGAGGATGAGTCAGTCGATTTTATCCTACTGGATATTGGATTGGGTAATGAAAATGGATTAGATGGCATTGCCAGAATAAAGAAAATCAATCGCCATATACCGATTATCATGGTCACCGGATATACGGATAGCGCGTATATCGTAGAAGCCATCAAACGCGGCGCCTGTGATTATATCAGCAAACCATTTAAGCCAATTGATTTAATTGCGCGCATTGAAAAAAATAAACAGGCTGCATTTGAAAGCGAAAAGCATGATGCGATCTGTGAAGCATTGTTTTCCAATGTCGATGCACATGCAATAATTGGGAATAGCCCATTGTTTACATCTGTGTTAAAAACTGCGCGCAAATTAAAGGGGTATCATCATGCCAATATATTGATTCAAGGAGAAAGCGGCACGGGTAAAGAGTTGATTGCGCGCTATATTCACGGTTTGGAAGCTAACCCTAGGCGCCCATTTATCGTGGTAAACTGTGCGGCCATTCCTGAGCATTTGGCGGAGTCAGAATTATTTGGTCATGAAAAGGGTGCGTTTACCGGTGCAATACAGAAAAAAATTGGCAAGTTCATGCTAGCCGATGGCGGGGATATCTTTTTGGATGAGATCGGTTGCTTAAGCGGTTCAGCTCAAAGTAAGTTGCTTCGCGTATTGCAGGAAAGGGAATTTTGCGCGGTGGGATCGAATCAAATGCAGCAATCAAATTTTAGAGTTATTGCCGCAACCAATGATAATTTAATGACTAAAATAACAGACGGGTTATTTCGATTGGATTTGTATCACAGGCTTTGTACGGTGAACTTGTCAGTACCTGCACTTCGCGACCGACCGGGTGATATCCCTTTACTAGCGAATTATTTTTTAGAAAAGCATTCGCAATTGCATGGCAAAAAGAAATTAAGCCACGCAGCGATTCAAAAATTACAGATCTATGATTGGCCGGGCAATGCGCGTGAATTGGAAAATGCCATTCATCATGCATATATAGTAAATAATGGAGATGTGATCGATCCTACCTCGCTTCCAATGCCCGATGTAGTGGCAGGCACAATCTCTCATAACTACCAGATACCAGCGCAGAAACTGCATTTTCCCGTTGGCATGCTGCCCATTGCATTGCCGCAAAAAGAAGAGGATATCCTGCCCTTAAAGACAGTCATGTCAACGATAGAACGCGCCTATATCGACCAATCCATGCAAATAGTGGATGGCAAGAAACAAACATGCGCCTATCGATTGGACCTGTGCCTATCCGCATTGTATGTGAAATTAAGACGGTGAGGGGATGTAAGCAAATTTAAACGAGGGGCGTAGTGTTCTTTTTCAAGCATCAAACAAAAGATATTAGACGAATTTTTTGGGCATATTTAATTTCCAGTATTGGGAACTTTTCAGCGCGTATTACATTGGCAATGATTATATATGAGCTTACGGGTAGCCATGCATCGCTAGCCGCCAGTTTTATTGTTACGAAATTACCCATTGCCATTTTTGGCAATGCGCTTGGGAAGTTGGCTCAACAACTCAATGCAAAAAAAGTGCTTATCGTCTGCGATGGCATCGGCATTATATTATTTTTAATACTAGCATATACCTATAAAATTATCGGCCCCTTGGGTTCCTGTGTGATTTTCTTTTTTTCATATGCATTGACGTCATTATTTGATTCCGCCAAATCCAAAGTCATTGTAAATTTGAGCCCAAAGCAAGCAGATTTAAATTATACTGTGGCAACTATTTCAGAGATTATTTATTTTGCCATTGCGGTGGGCCCGTTTGTATCAGGCTATATTATTAAATTTTTTGATATTAAAACTGTTTTATTTTTTAATTCTATGACATTTCTATTATCCATCTTATTTTTACTAAAGATCCAGATAAAGGATGTGTCATCAACGATTGTTCATGCAATAAAAACGAGCTTTCATCCGAAGCACATGCTGGGCATATTGGATAATATATCCATTATCCGAAAGAATAATCGGCTAATTCAGATGTCGTGGGTATATGGTATTCGTTGTTTGATGTATGGTATGTTTAATGCGTTGATTCCAGTATTTGGGTTGATGCATTATAAAGTGGATAGTGCAGGTCTGGGGTATTATTTTTTATTTTCCTGTTTAGGTGGTATGTTGGGAGCAACGCTATATAAGCGTTTGATTGGCCGAACACTGCTTTCACAAAATTCCTCGCAAATATCCTATTTAACATATTTTACTATAATAGAAGCAATTTTCATTACAATCAGCATATCAACTGATTTTTATTTCATTTTTCTAATATTTGGTTTTTTACAAAGTATTCCAATGTTATTAATTGAATGCAGAATAGATTTCATTTTTTTAAATGATGCACCCGTTGATGCTAAATCATCAATTCGTGGTTTTCAATTTTCATTAAAATCGATGAGCTTTTCTTTGGGTATATTATTATCAATACCACTATCCATATATGTTGGGGAAAAGATTATATCCCTTATTATTTTTTCCATTCTCATTATTTCCATGATTCCTATGTATTGGATGAAAGTAAAAATGAAACAATCGGAGTGTAATTAAATGATAAACCGCTTGCTTAATTGCTATCAATGGTTGTCCCCCTTGCACAGGGAATATTTATTTTTAGCCATTCCATTGTCACTTGATATTATGTTATCCCGCTTAATTCGTGTGGTGGATTATCAAATGGTATCGCATTTACATTCGGATATCTATGCATCCTTGGGAGTGGTGGAGCGGGTATTCATATTATTTACGCTATTATCTTTTTCATATCGATCTGCATTGATCGTGCATATTTCAGAGGCCAGAGGAGAGGGTGATCAGAAAAAACTAACAGAACTTATTAGTCAGACTGTCAGTATGATTGCCATGTGTTCATTGGGGCTAATGCTGATATGTTATATCGTTTATCCCTATGCCATCCACTTTTTTACAGATAGTGCGCATATTACTGCCTTGTCCAAAAACTATATTGCATGGGTACTTCCCGGCGAAGCCATGCGCGTGATAAACCTCTCTTTTTTAATGGTACTCATGAGTTTTCAAAAAGGGTGGTTTACACTAAAATATTCAATTATTCGAAATGCGGTGAATATTGGATTTAATTATATATTCATACACGGTATTTCAGGGTATTTCGCACCGATGAATATTGCCGGCTGCGCACTATCCACCAGCTTATTCGAAATAATAGCTTTTTTCTGGCTATCTCGTAGCGTTAATAGCTTATGTGGAATTCAATTTCGCTTTTCCTTGCCACGACTAAGCAAGCTAAAGAGTATATTATCATTTAGCGGTTGGGAATTTATGGGTATGTTTTTATCTGAAATGAGCATGGTAATCTTTTATAAGATGCTGTTTAGCATGGCGACATTGGGTGTGACTTCTGCAATTTCCTTTGTATCGACAATTAGCTTGTTTTTGAGAAATGCCTTCACCGGTTTTCAGCGTGCCATGATGATTTTAGGAAAGAAATATGCGGCTGCCAAGGACATGCATAATAATAGATATATCTTACGCTTGGCCAAGCGCTATGGCATAATTGGATCGCTGCTATTTGGCGGTTGTGTGATTGCGCTGGCAGAGTTTATTGCTAAGGCCTTTGTGCAGTCCCCTGAGCAAGTTCAAGTATATTCAGGTTTAATCATGATCATAGCAGGTATGCTGGTCATATTAAATATGAACTTTGTATTAAAGGGCATTGTGCTGATGGAAAAGCGTGCCAAGTTTATAAATATGTTATCGATTATAAAGAGTTATGTGGTCTTTTTGCCGGCTATTTACCTAACACTCAGCTATGTGACAAATAGCAATGCATTGATCATAAGCGGCATTTATTGGGTGTCGGATATTGTGCTTCTGTTATTGCTGATTGGGTATATTCGATTTTATTTGAGGGGGATAGATTGAATGGCTATTGGGGGAACAAATACTCAGAGCCTTTAATGAGCGGATTCTAATTTATTCTTTCTTGACAGAATTGGTATATTTTTTTAAAGCTTTATGTGAGGGGATGCTATGTTTTTGAAAGCAGCAGCAGATGAATATTATATGTCCATTTTATGCTATTTAATTAAATCAATATCTTTCCAAGTAAAATATGAGTAAAAATAATAAGGGTATATTATTATATGCAGCTATTTTTGGAAGCTATGCTTTTTTTATGCAGCTAATATCCTTAGGTACAATTATTAGTACAGGGTTAGATATTAATACTGCTTGGAAAACAGCATATGTAATAGCTTTTCAGGCTATAGGTGTTATGCTAGGCATAGCTATATTTTCATTCGTTTCAAATAAAGGCGTTAAGGTAAATATACTTCAAGAAAATAGAGTATCATTGATTTCAGGGTTTCTTTCTCTAACCATATTTTTTTTAGAGGCCTTATCAAGTTTGTGGTTGATTTGTTTATTATTACGTTCAGCTTTTGGTGTTATTTTGATATCGCAAATGTTTTCTCAATCAAGGTATTATCTAGGCCATAATTCCATAAAAGCGAATAAACTATTGCAAGTGGCAGAAACTATTGCATTTGTTATTGCCTTTTTTGTTATACCTGCTTTTGTCACTGTTTTCGGATTTAAGGGGTTATTTCTAGCGGATAGTATTGGTCAACTTATATGTTCATTTGGGTTAATATGGATTAGGAAAAAGTTTTTTCTGAATTTAGATGTGAATAATCGTAAAAACACTTATATGCTTCATCATTCGGGTGAAAATAAAAGATACTTTGGGCGGCCCATAGACATTTTTCTTTTAGCAATAACATTTATGGTTTGGCTATCAGTTGGAGTGTTTCATGTTCTTGAAGTACCAATATTAAAGTATAGATTGAATATGACGATTGAGTGGATTACTTTATTTTTTGGTATTTGCGGAGTTGTGAATATTGCTGCTATGCAAATGGTGAAATTGTCTTGGTTAAAAAAACATTCATCAATTTTTTTCATACTTTCATCGATAATTCTTATCATTATTAGTCTGATTTACCTTAGGGTGTATAGTTATATTGCTGTTTTTGCTATAGGAATAGGTATTGGAGTTGCAAACGGTATTTTTAATCTTTCTCAAACTACGCTTTTACAAAGAATTGAAAGCGAGAGAAAACGTACCTATAGATTTCTTTGGCTGAAACTGGTAAGTCAACTGGGTTTGTTAAATAGTGCCATACTAATTATTTTATTGAATGCAACGTATGACAATACGGATTTGTTGTCTACAGTCATTTCGATATCTATTCCAGTCGTTATAATATTAGCATACTTCTTAATAAAGAGAGAAAAGTGTATAGAATCTATTTAGTTGTTATTATATTTCTGTTTTTTAGTTCTACTGTATTGGCAACAACATTTCGTGTACCTTTACGAGTAGTGCCTAAAAATATAGATCCTCAGCGTGTTCTTGAGGTAAGTACTGCTACTGTTGGAAATCAAATATTTGAAACATTGTATCGCTTTACTTCAACAAATGACTTGGAACCTGTATTAGTAAAATCCCACATCTTAAGTAGTGACGGTAAAAGTATAACCATTATATTAAAAGAAAATCATACTTTTTCAGATGGGACTCCTTTAAAGGCAAAACATGTATTTAATATGTTTCATAGGGTTGTGAATATACTTAAAGAAAAAATTGAATGGGCGTTAGGAGATATACAAGGGTTTAAAGCAGTAGTAAGCGGGGACAAAACTGTATTGGATGGTATTTTAGTTGAGGAAGATTACAAAATAAAAATTAGTTTTACAAGGTCTTTCCCTCACTTTCTGAAAATATTATCAGCAAGTTGGTTTGGAGTTGGTTTAAAGAAAAATGGAAGATGGATAGGAACAGGGAATTATGTTTATGATAGTCAAGATGAAAATAGCCTTGTTTTAAAAGCAAGACAGACTATTTCACCCCAATCTCCTCAGATATTAAAATTTGTAAGAAGCGATAGCCCTGAGGAGGACTTTAAACTGATGCGAAGTGGAAAAGTTGATGTTGTAGTTTTTGACCGTATCACCAATACATCCATTAATAATTTTAAATATATTGAACAAGATTATCTACAGGCAATTGTGATAGCATTAAACCCCAAGGATGAACATTTTAATACTCAAGAAAAGCGATGTAACTTTATCAATGCATTTAAATTATCTGCTGCTAAAGCTGGTTATGATTGGGAGAAACTAGATCTTAGGTTGCCATTTTATAGAAACCTGTTCCAATCTAAGGATCAAAAGATGACTGATGGTGGCGTTAATACCTCCATTAAAATATATAATAGCGACTCAGTAGGTTCTTTTTGGCAAATTTTAAATAGTTCTATTCTATCAAACTTGAAAAAGTTTGGATATACAGCATCGATGGATTCGCTGTTGATATATGATTTGATAAATAAGACTCGAACAGGGCAATATTCAGTAGCTTTTTATGGATATCTTTTAGATTATCCAGATCCTGATGCATTATTGTATCCTACCCTTTATTCAAACCAGCAGTTTAATATTGTGAACTTTTCAAGCGCAGAAGTGGATAGGTTGCTTCAATCTGCAAGGACTACATTTGATAAGTCAAAAAGAAGTCGATTTTATAGAAAGGTAATAGAATTTTTGCTGCAGGACTGTTCGGTTGGTTTTCTGGGAGGGCAGAAAATGGGAATATTTATATCACATCATTGGATTATTCCTGAGCTTAATAGTTTAGGGTTTCACCGTATTAGAATGTCAGAAATAAGGAGGGTTAATGACTGAGAATCCATCATATTCACAGGTTATTTATTCATTTAATGCTAATGATAAATTTGATTTTGGAATGATTAAAGCTTTGAAAGCTATTTGTCCTGCCGGCCCGGTTGTTGATTTTGGTGCAGGGTTTGGTCGTACAATAGGTGCTTGTGAAGGTAAGCATTACCTAGTTGAAAATGATATTGATATGCTGGAGATACTTTCAACAAAAGTGCTGAATCCAAATATACATGATGTTGAGATCCTGCATGAAAGTGCTCACTTGACATCGTTACCTGAAAAAACTGCATCGATATGTACTTTTTGCTGGGGAGCTCTTGCAGAAATGCGTCCTATTACATTTGCTTTATTTGAGGCTTCTAGAGTATTGGTGGATGGTGGAGGAATTTATTGTTATATGTTAAACCCTGAAGCACCTAAAATTGGTGATGTGGGGTTGAGTTTTTCTACATTAAAAGAATTTCCTTGTTCAGCAAATATATTGACATATCCATATAGGGATATGGGAAAATATGAATATTTGACGCAATTTGAAGCAAGAGGTAGGGGTTGGCATAGACTATTTACATTTAGGCAAATATTTCCACCTGTAGAAATATTAATGTCTTTTATGGAAAAAATTGGTTTTTCAGAGTTTGAATTTACAGGTAGTAGATCTGATACTCCTTTTTCAACGTCAGAAAGCAGACTATATCACATGACGGCACGAAAAAAATCAAAACAACAGACCTGCTTTCAGCCTGAATTACATGATTTATATGAACAGGCATCCTCGACTTATGATGATATTGTAGAAAAAACGAAATATACTGTATTTGATTGGATGAAAAGAAAGATCTCTAAATATGAAAATGCTTTTCCGAAAATTTTGGATTTAGGATGTGGCAATGGTATTGCTGCGGATAAAATTAAGGAAGTAGGTTGTCAACCTGTCATGTACGGGGTGGATTTTTCTGAGAAAATGATTCAAGAAGCAAAAGAGAAAAAATATTATAGTGGTCTGATGGTTTATGATCTAGCCAAAAATTTTCCAATTCTTGAGGAATTAGAATTTAATATTATAATAGGAATGGGCATTACTGAGTTTATACCTGATATTACATCATTTTTAGATAGTGTTAAAAGATCTCTTGTTCTAGGGGGAGAGGCTTTGATAACTTTTGAATTAACAATGTCTGACTCACATCAGTCAGGACAGCGTATCTCTGGCTGTCAGTTTATTAAATATCATTATTCTGTAGAAAAGGTTGTTGCTTTATTGCAGCAAGCAGGTTTAACAATTAATTCAATTGAAAAAAACTTTGCTTATCATTCACCATTATTGAAAAAAGATATTAAGTATTTATTCGTGCATGCAACTAGAAAATCACTTTAATGATTATAATTAAGCGATTTGTAAGGTTGTTTGTTTTTGCTTCATTGGTTTTTTTACTCATGGGGATATCTATTATTTGTTGTTTAGTAGTGTGGAATTATAAAAAGGCTATCAATGAGTCGTTTGTGGCAGAGGTGTCTAGTGCCGCCATACTGACGAGCAGGGAATATGCATTGGGAGATCTCATATCGTTACGTTCAGGACTTAGCTCTATTGCATTAGGTCGAAATTGGAGTAAAGCAAAATTCGTCAATAATAATGATATTATATGGTCTTTTTCTTCCGGTGAAAATTTATCAGTAAAACCAGATAGTTATCTCACTATATCATCAGTCATTAAAGACAACTACGGGAATATATTGGGAGAAATTAATGTATTTAAAAGTATTCATCGTGAGAGAAAACTAATTTATCAACAAATGTTGATTATTTCAGGGGGATTTGTTGGATTTTGGTTTTTATTTCTTTTTCTTATATGGCTAATTGCTAAACGAACATTTACTCCTATTGCTAATATGTCAGTATCAGTGCAGAAAAAGGCGGGAGAATTATCTGTAATACTCAAAAAGGAGCCAAAGGTTGATGAAATAGAGCAAGTACAGATATGGTTTAACACATTGGCAGAGGAATGGAAAATAGTACATGAAAAAGCCATAATGAATGGACGGTTAGCTAGTATCGGCCAAACCACATCCATGCTGGCACATGATGTACGAAAGCCATTTTCGCTCATTAAATCCGTGCTCAATAGTTTGGATGCATGCAAGAA
>CAYZSU010000059.1:0-13780 GCA_964480565.1 uncultured Myxococcales bacterium
TTCTATCCGTTAAATACGTCCGTGCCATTATTTTCCCCTCTCTTTCTAGAGATGGCTATATAACACTTTTTTGCTGACAGTTTAACTACTTATCTCCTTATGAGGACATGCCTTAATAACAAGTTTATTTTTTTGATTTAAATATGCAAGTTGGTTTAACATTTTCCATTCTTGATTTTCATTAAGCAACTGAACAATTTTTTTAAATACGAATTCTCCTTCTCCATATATTAAGCAATCTGCATTTAGTTCAAATAGAATTTCAGGGCTTGATGTTGCAAGATATCCTCCAAGGCAAATATGTACACTTGCTAGTTTTTCTCTTAATTTATTTATTATTAATTTTGTATCAGAAATAAAAATTGAACTTGATAAACTTATGCCAACTATATCAAACTGATTGGCAATAATTTCATTTACAACATCCAAATTTGACAGTTTTGTAAGAGCAACGTCATATATTTTTACTTCATATTCCATTGATCTTAGCATTGCAGCCAAATAACCAAGAGAAAGGTTCTCCATTCTCATATTAGAAACGGATGTAGCACTTGGTGCAATAAGTGCTATTTTTTTCATTTTAACCTCAAGTTAATATTAGGGCGTGTTCTCATAAGGGTATAAAACATTCATTTGATGGGATTGCCCTTGGGAACGCCCATCTTCGGTATTTTTCACAAATACAAAATTTTCACATACTCCCATGTACGCTTGGTAGGTCCTAAGGGTTTATGGAAGCCTAGAGCTTGGATATTTTTGAATAACCTCAAAATTCACTTAATTTAATTTTTTCAGAATAGAATTCAGCCTTGCTCCCAAATTTGATTTCAACAATTCTTTCTTAATGTGTAATAATGCTTGTTTGCGCATTGATATGTCAGTCATTTTTTTAGCAGTATCGATATTGCCCTCAAATAATAACAATGATTTTTCCTTATACCCTGCTTGAGAAATTCGCCTCGCCACATAAGACAGCATACGCAATCGCTCTGCAGGATCAGCAATATGATTTGCGCTTTGAATGACATCATTGATTAAGCTGGACGCATTCTTTTTTGGATTCACCTTTGCGATAATAAGCGATAACAGCTTTGCACGCTCTTTCATATCATCGATACTCTTAGCATTTGCAATGAGTTTATCCAGTAGAGGCTGAGCCCCATCTTGCCTCATTAGCTGGGACACATGATATACCAAGTATGACATTGCTTCTACACGTGCATGCACATCATCCACTTTTTTCGTTAAATCAATCAATGTATCTAATAGCGGCAATGCTTTCTTTCCTAGTGATGCTTCTGATAATTGTTGCGCACATGAAGCAATTGCTTCAGATCGTTTTTCTGAATCCGATATCTTTGTTATGGTAGAAATACTCTGTTTGCATATATCCACAACTTTGTTCTGCCTATCTGCGCGCATAAATCCATAACCTATTTGCTGAAGAGCTGTCGATTTCATCAATGCATCATTTATATTATCCGAAAGCTGAACAGCTGACTCTAAAAGGGAAATAGCGTGATCCTTGCGACCCGATTTTAATGAACATTTTGCAATATAGCAGTATGCATTAATTCGCACAGACAAGTCACTGATATTATCCGCATATTCAATTGATTTTTTAAATAATGCATTTGTCTGTTCATCAAAACCAGCTTGTGACAAGTTCAGGGAAATATCGGCTACCTTGCGAATATTTTTTATGGACCCCTCAACACCCTCTAATTTGTGAATGATCTTCAATACAGCGGGTATTGCATATCGCTTAGCTCCTACCGCCTGAAACCATGTATTTTCATGTGCTTTTCGAGCAGATCGAATGAATTGAGATACAGCATCTGACAACGCTACTGAACTATCTTCAGGCAACGAAATCTGATCCGCTGAATGCATAACTGCATCAAAGTATGAATAGGCACGATCTATCGAACCAACAGCATATAATCCAGATGCAATATGGGACAATAAATCTGTACGTACCTGAGGATCGTTTGTACTTTCTGCAATCCGTATCGACTTATCAAAACAATCATCCGCATCACCCTTAAAACCATATTTAGAAAGTTTTTCCGAAATTTTCACTAGATAGTTACTTTGCCTTTCTTTCTTCTGAATGCCCTTGACTGTTTCTATGGCATACTTAAATCCTTTCAGCGCTTTTTGAGTATGAGTTAACTCCGCAAATTCCGATGAGATGCGCAATGCTTCATCGATACGCCCTCTCACGGATTGAATCGATTTTGCAGTATCAAGCTCCAAATCCAATCGTTTTTCATCGGACAGTTGAAGTGTAATGAGCTCTTCATGAATGCGATGTTTATCATTTACAAAATAAGGCTTGGACATACCCTCTTGAAAGATAAGCACTTGTGGAAAACCGGATATGCCATATGTTTCAGCCAGATCTTCATCTAAGGTCATTCCCCATAAGTATTGCCCCTTATTTTCCTTGGCCATAGCCTTAAACAACGGCTTATATTTCTTACACGGGCCACACCATGTTGTTGCAAATAACACAATTGCCTGTTGCCCTGGTTTGAGACTTGAAATTGTTTGCTTTAGTGAGGATGCGTTTAAGTCCGTTACATCCAATGGAAACGGCGCTTGCCCATCATCCACAAACCCCTTACTCATATAAAATTGTGATGACGAAAACTGTGCATTGCCATCCATTTGACACGCATGAGCAAAGCGCTCTTGCCAGGATATGATATTATCCTGATTCGCATCCGATGCATGTGGTGACCAAAATCGAGATGAGAATTTAACACCACTACTATCATCTCCTACTCCAATAAATAGTGACTGTGGCTGGCTTAAGAATTGCTTTCCCCATCGATCACTATTGGCATGGCCAAGAATGATTGTGCGTTTTCCATAAGGCAAAGCATTGATTCGCTGATATATATCAACTGTATCACAGTTTTCTCCCAGGCAAATACTGTTTTCTTTCGCATCACCTGTCATATATATCGATAGCTCATCGTCATCATCGATGTGGTTTTTAATATGATCAATCGCCTTCATGGCACCTGATTTATTTGCTTCAAAAAAATGACCATTGCCATTAGAGATGTCATGATACCAATTACGTAAAATAAACGTGGGTTTTTATAAAGGAATTTAGCATATAAATTAATGACTTAGGCTCTTAATGGGACTACGATTTATTTACGTAATTGGTATGATTATCAACAGTAGCGCATGCATATCCCTTTGTTTCCAATATTTGTTTGGCGGATTGAACACTCTTTTTATATGCTAGATCATTGTGCCTACCATTGATGACCAATGCATATTTCGTAATTTTTCCGTCTCCCATAATAACTCCTTTATGATTACTTTTTGTCATTCTTTTCTGTCAATGCGGTCATCACACGTTTTAATGCTTTTTGCGCATCGGCACGAATATCTGGGTTCTTATGATCAACCAATGGTTGTAATATATCGGGAAGCGCGTCATAAAATCGATTACCATGCCGACCCAGTGCCCAAATAGCAAGGCAGCGTGTCTGTATATCAGAATCGTAAATACCAATATGTTTTCTTTTAGCAGATGTATCTGTCAACGCTTGGCTAACATCTACACCTGAAAGCTCTTTACTGCTAAGCTTTCTATAGGCAAAATTCCGAATACTGGATTTATCGCTATACAATCCCAACTGATTATCCTTAGCTATTTCCCCGATCAGGATGTTTTTAACATTATATTTGCGAACAAATTCATTCGTCCATAATGCACGCTCACATACACGTCTGACGACATCTAATCTGTCATATAGGCCAATGCCATCCAGACTCGCCTTTTTGCCCATCAATTGATCAAATAATTGATCGGTCATATATTGCGAACGAATAATCATCGTAACGCTATATGTGCGCATAAATGCATCCGGATGATAGATGCCAACCTTTTTTAACTTTGCTGTATCATTATATAATGATCGGATAAATGCGTTCGGCAGATCCAGCTGACTTAATGCATGCATGGCATATGTTTGTGAAATAATATCCGAATCATGCAATCCGATTTTTTTTGCCTGTGCATATGTGCCAGAAAGAATATCGATCAACTTTGCCTGATCATCCATCAACTGCGACAAACTCCAAAGTGAATAAGACCTGACAAGTTCATTAGAATCATATAACCCAAGGCTTTGTTTGTCTGCATCACTGGACAGTAATTTCGTAAGCAGCTGCTTACGACCATGAATAGCCAGCGCTTCGATCGAATGGGCACGAGTGATCGCATCTGAATCATAAAAACCATATTTCTTTTTATGAGCACGTGATCCAAGCAATGCCGTTTCTATTTTTTCTGAATAGGATTTGCCAAGTGCACGCATCGTAAATACAGCCCAGCGCCTCATAATTTTTGATGGATGAGCAAATCCTTTCTTGGATATAAGGTCCGTCATTAGCAATGCATGATCATCTTCATCTTGCAATCGCTCGAACATATCATCAGCATGCTTAAATACACTCATTGGATATGTGGATCCTTGCTTGATAAAGCTCGACAAGTCCACGTTCTGTTTTGAAAACAGTTCAGGCAATAGTTCCCTTATAATATCCACTTCCGACTCAACATTGATAATACGACGATTGGGATCGATCAAAATAAGGCCAGGCACTGGCAATGCATTCAATCGAGCGGCGATACGCTCATTAATGTCACTGCTTAAATAGTACTGCGGCCAAGGCGTATTCATTTTTTTAAGATATTTTTTCACCTTATCTGCATCACTAATTTTATCCCTGGATATACCAATAACCTCAAACCCTTTATCGTGATAGGTGTCATACAGCTCTTTGAGAACCGGATAGGCGCGTTTACACGGCCCACACCATGTTGCCCATAAATCGATCAATACATACTTTCCGCGATAATCCGATAATCGAAAATACGTTCCATTCATGGTATAACCTTCAATATCCGGCATCATACCACCTGGAATAATCGGGCTTTTAAATTCTTGCGCATAACTGACACATGAGATCAGCATAATCATAATAATAGTGCTATGAACAATCTTTTTTAACATGATATTACCCCCTGTTTTTCTCTACATAGACGTTTTAACATACTGTTCAACTCCACATATAATAGATTCTTATTACTTTCTAATAGTAATGCGACAATACCTGTAATAAATGCAGTGGCATAGCTGGTATTCAAATAATCACATTCAAACAATGTAGTTAATTTTTGACAGTTTACAAAAAATTCAGATGCTGATTCATCGTATTTGATCAATGGTTCATTACTTAATGCCACCTTTTCACCACGCATCATACTAGCTAAAATAACAAACTCCTTACCTATTGGATGTATTTCATTCTTATATTTCCCAGAAGCAATGATAATTTTCCCTAATCCGGCAGCTTTTTCTATGTAATGATTTATTAGTTGAGATACACATTCATTATTCAGCTGTAAGCTCAAACTCAAATTAATCAGCCTACAATTTTTCAAGTGATTAACTGCAAAATCAAGCGCAGTAATTAGACTCATGACACTCGTTTTTAGTTCATCATTAAATATTTTTAATGAGTAAAATCGACTATGTTCAGCACATTTATTGATTACCTGTATTACTTTATCCGCATGCATCAATGATGGTTGTACACACACTTGCTTTCCAGTAGGATCTAATTTCAAAACATCTCCATTGCTAACTTCAAATTGAGCTTTTACCAAACCTGATAACCCACTATTTCCATAAATACCTGAATCAATAACAGCAATAATTACCCCGTTACCAGTGAACGTCTGTCTTAATTTATTAAATTCTGTAGTATTCATTGCAATGCTCCATGCCCATTAAAATATCCGCACCTCAGGCAACTTCGCGTATTTTTCCATTTTTTCACTCCACGCATCACCTGTTGATAAAAATGTGTTTAAGAAAAAAAAATGACCCTTTTCTGTAGCTTCCAGTAATTTTTCCACACCATATGTATTGCATATAACAGCAGCCATATATTCGCCCACGCTATAGACTGGGCCCGCATTATAATAGAGTTTTTGCATAATCCAGTTTTTATTTTCCCTATTCATCGTCATATTGCATGCACGCTTCAGCACATCAAAAAACACAAAAAACCGTTTTTGATCAACATTCAACAGTTTATCCGTATTATGATGGGATATATAATTCGCAAAAAAATTAGCCAATCCTTCTATATAGGTAAAATCCAATATCATGGTATATAATTCACCCTTCATTGCTTTGAAGCAAAGTGTATTGTGATGTATAATATGAAAGCATTCATGCAGTAGATTTTCCTTTATTGTCTTAAGCTCAATATCCAAGTCAGGATAGGTTAAATCAATCATTATATCATTATAATCCGTCTTTGCATTGCTGGGTGATCCCGCTGTGCAATAAACAGTCACATCCTCAAGACAACTGATATCAAGGTTGTAGGACTTATAGATATCTACAATCTCAGAAAAAATATTATCTGTTTGCATGCAAAAACGATCGTACAAATCCATAAACCGGTGTTTGTTCACAATAAGTGCAATACAGTTTTTTTGAAATCTACTTAATTTACTATTTTTTTTATGTGAATGGATTTTCCTAAATTCTGATAACATTCCATATATTTCTTCCGGCGTCCTATTATTTATATAGTTCAAGCGATGAACATCATGATTTATAAAACTATCCTTATACGTATCCGAATGATCATCATCTTCTAGGATTTTATAAAATATTTCGTAAAAACTCGTATCGAATTTCATATCATCACATCCAATAATTACTACTTTTAAACTGCCTGATGTCGTTCACATATGTTTCATCTGCGCTATCCTGCTCATCATCAACCTGGTCATCCTGATTTAATGACAAAATTTTATCCGCATGTCCCAGTATACTGTTATCATGACTGACCATAATAATGGTGCGCCCCTGCCGTTTTAATTCCTCAATTACGCTGATAACTTTATTTGAATTTTCCATATCCAATGAGCTTGTTGCTTCATCAAATATGCACACCTTAGATGACTTTAATAGCATCCTAATAATTGATAGCCGCTGCATTTCTCCACCGGACAGTATCGGATTTTCTTTTTGATAATTCTTTGAATCCTCTATTAAATGCCCAAGATTAATATTATGAACATATTCGATTAATTTTTTATAAGAATGCCCTGCATTGGACATGAGAATATTTTTTTCAATACTATCACGCAGCATATAATGTTCTTGTGTTACATAGCCGACGTTTTTTCGTATTTCCTGTAATGAATAATCCCTCAAGTTGCGACCACCAATTCGTATCAATCCTGCATAATCTTGATGTATACCTAAAAGAAGATTAACCAATGTGGTTTTTCCACTTCCACTTTTTCCGCGAATGATGAGAAATTCACCACTGTTCAGAGAAAAATTAACATCCTTTAATACGTATTTGTCACTATTATATGTGAATGATACATTTAAAAATTCGACTTTTCCATCCTGTATTTGGGAAGATACTTTTTCATGCACATTACGACAGGAACTGCTCTTCCATAGCGAGTTCTCATCTTTATTACACAGTATTTCCGATACGCGCTCAAAGTCTGCCTGATACATTTTTTGAGTAACTTGAAATTTAGCTAATTTACTAAGCGGGTTTTGCAATCGATTCGCGAATGCACGCAATGCGAAAAGTGTTCCTACAGTAATCATATCCTTAAAAATGAAATAGGCGCCAAGTGCAATCAATACAAAGCTTGCATTGGATGAAATCAAATCATCGAAAAGATCGATCTTAATTTTTTTATCATTTAACTTCAGATATGATTGCCTTTCCATGTCCAGCACATCAACATAATCCTTACAATTCTTCTCCTCATATTGATAATATTTTATCAACTTAATATTACTTATCCGGTCGCAAACAAAACTATATGTCCGATCAATATTTTGTTTATAGCATTTTTTAAGTTCTTTAAGGGATTTTGAATAATATTGATTAATTATAGCTTCACCAACTGAAAATAACAGATATGCCAATGTGAGTTGATAGCTTAAGTAGAACATGGATACTAATAGCCCAGTTAATTTCAAAATAGACAATCCGATATTAAAAATCATATATTCCACATAATCAGAAACAATATCAATATCATCCAGCCTGTTTTTTATTTCCCCTACGCCCTTATTCCTAAAAAAAACCAAGGGTAGTTGTTGCATCTTATCGAATATGTTTTGCTTCAAGGACTTTCTTATTTTACTGGACTCTGCTGCAATATATTTTGACTCATAATAGCTCATTATAGAATCCAATTGTATTAATAAAAATCCAATCCCTATATATAGGATTAAGCTATCCGCGTTTTTTAACACGACTAAATCAACAATCTTTTTGATCAATAATGGATTACATATATATACAATTTCAAAGAGAATCGTAAAAAAGATCATCATGAAATAATATGATCGATAATCCTTAAATTGTTTTAATATTATCTTTTTCATAATTATATTCTCTAAATTCTTTATGGGGGGGGGAGAAATACTCCCTCCCATAAAGGAATGTTATTGCTTACAACTTGACACTTCATCATTTGAAGCAACTTCTATTTTTGGTAATAGGTAGATATATTGCATTTATCACATAAACAACTTTACCTAGCTGTGACTGTTTTTCTCGTCAAACTGCTGAGTAGCAATTGAATCTTTTCACTAGTTTATTTTTTTTTATCGCATCCGCATGGCGTTGGAATACAGTCATCACAAGAGCATGTAGGTACAGTTCTATCACATCTGCAAAAACTCGTACTAAAACACTTACAAGGCTTAACATCGCAACTACATGGTGAGCAATCATTACAATTACACCCGCCCCTGGCGACAACGTCATTGCCTGCCAAGCCATCGAGAAGATATTGAATCTTTTCATTGAGAAGTCCTTTTTGACTATCACCTAAACCATTATAAAACTTTTCTGATACTTTAAATGTTAATTCTTTCATTTTTCTCTCTCCTTATCTGTTAATTTACAATAACTATACTGACTGAACTTATGTCTCCATACTACCCTCCTTTTTTAATTTAAATATTTCATGACGCAATCGCTTGAAATAATTTTAGATTCTATCAAGTAATTCATACACAGAGCTGCCCGGGCTTCCTTTATGAAAATATATTTATAAAATTGATCGTCATATTCAGATATGGATTTGACCAGAAAATCATTACTTAATACGATAAACTCTTTCATTTGTGTAATATCGATAATACTCTTGTGATTATAAATAATGAGATCAGTCATAGATTGTTGTGAACAGATTTTTTCACTCAGGAGCTTTGCCATGCAATTTTTTATATAGTCTTCAATAGGTCGACTGACTTTTGTTAAGGATAATGGAGGTGTTTTACTGGAATTTACTTCACTTAAGGAGCAATGAAATCCTTTTGTTATCATTGCCCGAAATAGCGCGTCTAAAACAATAAAATACTTTGCTGATTGGAATTTTGAACAATCAATGTCAGCTTTATTCATTTCTTTTCGAACGATAAAATCATTAATAACTGTTTCTATAATTATGGATTGGAAATCACTCATAGAATTAATGCCATTCGGGCACATCATTATTTCTTTATTCTCACTATCGATATATGGCAATGCACTCTCAAGAGTTAAATATATGGAATAATTATCATAATTTATTAACTTAGAAAAATCGGAATATTTACTCATTAAGGACAAATTATTTGTTATTGTTTTCTGAATAGAACGATAATCGCCTTGAACGTTATCCAGCAGTTTAATTATATCACTGATATTGTCGTATATTTCAATGAAAGCCCTGTACTCTTCTTTCTGTTCAGGGGTAATGCACTTATTACTGATTACTTTACCTGCGATGTACTTAAAATAAGCGACATAACTTATATTTGATTTTTGAAAACCACTGCTTGAACAGAGTAGGTTCAGCAATTGCACTGAGTTTAATGGTTTATTTTTTATCAAATTTATTATTCGTATGGCATCATCAACAATTAGCATCCTTTTTCTCCATTTTTTTTATATAAGTTGATTCCACAAGATTGACCATCGTTTCATCATACTTCCAATCATGGCAAGCCAATCGCCCTGTTTCGGCTGTAACAGATGGACAACCACCGCCGCATAGCGGCAAGGCTTTGCAATTTTTGCATTCAGAATTATCAATGGGATTTTGCATGGCGTATTTTTGCAAGTAGCATGCTGTTTGCTTTTTACCATCATTAATAGTTCCAATTTGCCTATCAGGAAAAGAAACATCATGCCAACATCCAAACAATACCCCTGATGGATCTATTACATTTCCAGATCTAATCGCTTCTGTTCTGCAAAATGAACCGGACTTTAGTGGTCTGGGTAATGTTTGAAACATTACCCTCTTATCAGCTAGCTCAATTTGTTTTGTAGACATTGTTAATCCAAAATCTGGACGTGTAAATATATCGGAGTTTTCATCACAGTATGCACCACTATACTCAGTTGCGCAGACAACAGGCGCAACTGATATGGATACGCCATTTAGAACACCCTCTTTTTCCAAATGGCCGATTAGCAGTTCTAGGTCATCTACATTTGATTTATCAATATTAACTCTTAGGTTAACTGCCACACTTGAATATTCTGTAATCTTTTTTATATTTTCGATAATCTTTTTAAATGTTCCTTTTCCACACTTTAGCTGACGCCTTGAATTATGAGTTTTTTCAGCACCGTCCAAGGTAATCTGAACATGCTCAATCTTTAAATCTTTTATTTGATTCTCTGTTACCTGATCCAGTAGATATCCATTTGATACCATGGAGGAGCTATAACTCATTTCATTCCAATCACAGAATTGATTTAATTCATCTGTGAGATATTCGATCATGCTTATATTTAGTAGTGGTTCGCCACCATACCAACAGACACTCAAGTGTTTGCTATTTCCAGACTGCGAACTGATATCGTTCGCAATATATTTAATTACAGCATTGGCTGTATCCACATCCATATATTTGATATTTTTCGGATTCTCATAACAATATACGCAGCTAAAATTACAGCCCGTTGTTGGAAGTATTGTAAAACTCGTATCTGAATTATATGAATACCTGCTTTGCATCTTCCTATAGCTAAATTCACTGTATTCATTCCTTGTGCTCTCTATAATGCAGCCCATTTTTTCCAGTTTATCACGCATATCAGATGTCAACTCATTGAAATCGTTTGAGTTCAATGCTGTTCTAATATGAAAAAATTGATTATTATCATCGATATACAGATATTTTCCTGTAAAACTATTGTAGATAAAATACCCATCCAATATCTTCGCCTTCCCCAATATGTTATATTTAGATTGTTTCATTGTACCCCTTTAATTTCTGACACCAGTTCAGATTGTAATTTAGATATGGATTTTGAGAGAATGTGTTTAAAACTTTCATTCTCTGATTCAGTCGTAAGTTCATCAATGTAGCGAGGCTCAAATTCTTTGAAGAAAACATATACCTTTAATGCTAATCTGACGTACATTCTCTCAAATTCACAAAATATTTGATTCGTATTGTTTGGATTGTTCGGTTGATAATTGTTTTTGCTTGGGCAACCAAAACCGCAAAAATATTTTGCCAAGCAATGTCTGCACTCATCCACCTTCCATCTATTTATTTCTCTCCAAGACATTAGCTTTTTATAGTCGATGCCTGATTCTATATTTCCAACAGCAGTATCCGGATGATTGTCAAATCGATGACAAATATAGTAATTTCTGTCTGATGATAGGCATACGCTGGAAATACCTGCCTCACAGATGGTATAGTCCTTCTTTTTTGTTACTAGCATCTTAAAATAGGCATATAATTTAGGAATGGATAACAGTTTGAAATATTCTTTATCGTCAATACATTGATCCAAAAAGTTATTTAATTGATGTTCGATATTGTATACATCATCAATGCACCATTTATCCGTGGCATCCAGTTGTACCCCTGGAAATTTATTATACTTTTTTTCCACAAATAAAATATTATCTAAATAGTAATCGATAAATTTTTTCGTAATCGTTGCTCTAATATGAAATTTAATTCCATACTGATTGAGTAGGTCAATGCCCTCATTTACCTTATTAAAACTATTCTTGCCATTAATTAAGGCCCTTTGCTTGTTTTGAATAGTGGGCATCCCATCGAAACTAATTGTAACGGAGAATCGATAGGAGTGTAGTAACTGACATACACTGTCATTGATCAGCGTCCCATTTGTAACGATTGAGTAATGAAAATCCGTTTTAGTATTTTCCTTCAAATTTTCACAAAATTCGACGCATTGTTTGATTTTCCTAAATTCAACCAGCGGCTCACCACCAAAAAACGACAGATGAAATGATTTCTGTCCGTCAGAATATAAAACGATAATTTTTTTCAGATCATCAATGCCGATGGTTTCTGTTTTTTTAGGGCGATCATACTTACCATAACAATAGATACAGGACATATTGCATTTATTGGTTACTATTATTGTAATGGAGTTAATCTTTTCTGATCGGCATTGGCGCTTAAACTCGTAATACTCCTTACTATCAGAAAGCTGATTGGCATCGCCAGCATTGAGTGTATGACTCTCATCTGTGGTTGTTTTCTTTTCAAGTTCAATAGTTTCACTATTAAACAGATAACTACGGTCAAAGAATTCTACTAAGCATTCATCGTTTGATATTTTTTTAAACATAGTCTCGCTCACAATTAACCGTTAATATAATTGATTCATTATTTGTATACGATTTACTAAGCAAACCCCATGCCAAGTGTGAAATCGTGTATTTTCAATAGGTTAAGAAATTGTGTGTATAGAGAAATTCCATGTTTTTGTAATAAAAAATGTGTGGAATGGTGGGAGATTGTTGATATATACGGTTTTGCAGTGAATTACAAAAAAAATGGAAAAAATTCCATAATTTTGGAAAATAAATTATGGGTGATTTTTGAATGACTGGATTTCCGATCAATATCGTCTCGGAAATGACAAGGTCCAATTGATTTTCATTTTTCCATATTTTTAGGAGTGTTCAAAAATGCGTGAAAATTACCTAGCTGACCAGATTATATATGAGTATACTAAGGCCTAATAGGCTGCGTTGAGATGTGAAGGTGTATTTCAACTTATTCTTTCTTGACAGGGTTGGCGGGTAATTCTAAAATCTTTGATTCAAGGGATATTAGGGCGTGTCCGTCACTTACTGTGTGCAGCCAGTTGCTATCTCTCTATTCTTTTCAATGAGTAATTTAAATGGAATCCAATAACTATATGTTAAAAAAAATGTCACATAAAGCTATAGACTGGTTTTGCAATAGAGTTTGGTCACGGGTTGATCCTCAAGAGCATATTTTTCATGTGCAGTTTGATATTACAAATGCGTGTAATCTAAAGTGTACGCATTGCTATTTGAATGATCATGATGACTCTCAAACGCTTACATTTGATGAATGGAGTATCATTTTAGAGCAATTTGGCGCATTCGTTAAAAAACTTCATATGACGCCTTCGATAGTATTAAGTGGTGGCGAACCTCTGTTAAGCCCTTTTTTATTTGAAATGATTGAAAAAATTCGTGCACAATTTCCAGAATGTCGAATCAGTGTGACGAGCAATGGCCTTTTGATAAATAAGGAGCATGCCAAGCAGTTTAAAAAGCATGGCATTTTCGTTCAAATCAGCGCGGATGGTCCGGATGCGAAACGATATGATTTATATAGAGGTCGTGGCAACTTTGATAAGATGATAGCAGGCTGTGATA
>CAYZSU010000060.1:0-13249 GCA_964480565.1 uncultured Myxococcales bacterium
ACACTTTTTTGCTGATAGTTTAACTACTTATCTCCTTATGAGGACACGCCCTAGTCTCTTAATGGGACTACGATTTATTTACGTAATTGGTATTACACATAAAAAAAGGCATGGTTTAAACCATGCCTTTTTTACACTTACGCTTACGAAATTTTCACTTAAATATCATAGTACAAGCTGAACTCATATGGTGTTGGTCGCAAACGCATTGGGGTGACTTCTTCATCCATCTTATAGCTGATCCATTTCTCAACCGCATCCTGCGTAAATACATCGCCTTGCAATAAGAACTCATGATCATTTTCCAGTGCAATGAGCGCATCTGCAAGCGATGATGGAACTTGCTCAATATCCTTCATCTCTTCTGGCGATAGCTTATAAATATTTTTATCCATTGGCTGACCTGGATCGATTTTATTCATAATACCATCAAGGCCTGCCATTAATATAGCTGAGAAAGCTAAGTAACCATTGCATGATGGATCCGGTGTGCGAAACTCAATTCGTTTTGCCTTTGGGCTAGATGAATACATGGGTAAACGAAGCGCAGCGGAGCGATTCTGACTAGAATAAGCCAGGTTAATCGGCGCTTCAAAGCCAGGCACTAAACGACGATAGGAATTTGTGGTTGGATTTGTAAATGCGCATAATGCTTTTGCATGCTTTAAAATGCCGCCCATAAAATACATGGCTTCCTGGGAAATACCTGCATACATATCACCTGCAAATAGTGGTTTTCCTTTTTTCCACAAGGACACATGTGTGTGCATACCACTGCCATTATCCTCAAAAATTGGCTTTGGCATAAAAGTCACTGTTTTATTGTGACGATGCGCCACATTTTTTACAATATATTTAAACCATAATAATTTATCGCCAGACTCAACAAGCGGTGCAAAGCGCATATCGATTTCCGCTTGTCCAGCTGTCGCCACTTCATGATGCTGGCATTCCACATGAATGCCTAACTTTTGCATTTCTAGCACCATCTCTGTACGCAAATCCTGCTGACTATCAGTAGGTGCCACCGGAAAATATCCCTCTTTATATCGTGGCTTATATCCTAAATTTTGAATATCATCACGGCCTGTATTCCAACGCCCTTCCACAGAATCGATGCGATAAAATCCTTCATTGGGAGTTTGATCAAATGCAATATGATCGAAAATAAAAAACTCTGCTTCTGGGCCAATATAGGCAGTATCCGCTAATCCTGTCGACTTTAAATAGCTCTCTGCTTTTTGGGCAATATAGCGAGGATCACGCGAGTAGGGTTCTTTTGTAATGGGATTCACAATATTGCAGATTAGCGATAGCGTAGGAACAGACATAAACGGATCCATTACCGCAGTACTTGGATCTGGAATAATCAGCATATCCGAGGCATGAATGGGTTGCCATCCGCGAATTGATGAGCCATCAAAGCCAAACCCCTTTTCAAACGACTCTTCATCCAACTCCGCAAGAGGCACTGAAAAATGTTGCCATACACCTGGAAAGTCAACAAATTTAAAATCCACCATTTGTGTGTGATTTTCCTTTGCCATTTTTAGTACATCTGAAATTGTCATACACTCTCCTTATATTTTTATTATGGGACTGGTGAAAAATAGCAATTTGTGGGAGTGTTCAAAAATATCCAGATTGCCTAACCTCTATTAGACTACATGAGGTTACAGGCATAACGCCGAAGATGGGTGTTTGTGGGCACTCCCTTTATAGAAATTTTCATAAGAGCCAATAGCTAACAGTACAATACAATTGCTGGATTTATCATATGTATAAGCAAGCAAAGCTAGTTGTTTAGCAAGCTTAAATTTATAAACACGAATATGATTTAAATCACCTTTCTTATATTCTCCAATTAGTGGCTGCTCCATTATTAATTTAATGGCTGCATCCAAATCTCTTTTCTTATTAGGATGAAACTTCTTGATGCTACGTTTAAAGGTTGGTGTTATGAGAAGTTTTAGCATTGTTCATATCATCCAAACTGATATTCTTCAATTGCATTGCTATCCTTCTCAGCCATTGACATGAGAATATCCTTAATCAGTGCATATGATAGATCAGGATTATCCTCTGCAATTTTTCCAATCTTAGCCCAATGCTCGATTTGCTTAGGAATCGAACGTGACAAGGCAGATGCATACTTAGAGGCATCATTAATTAAATCGTCCGATAATTTAATAGCTTTACTCATAACAATATCCTTTTTTACAGCACAATATATACATATTATATACAAAAAGATACTTTTATAAACCTTTTAACACCTTTTACGCATCTTATCATTGCCCTCTGAATGGTATTTAAGAAAGACAACTCATTGATTTTTATACTTCAAGACTCCTGTGAAAGTAGGGATAAGGACACTGGCATGCTCTCAGTCTCATTAGCCCCATTATAAAAATCGTGCAGGAATTTGAATTAGACGATGACTGAGTTTAAACACATCATCACCTTGATTAATAACAATACCATATGGACATTTAAACTCATGGACGAAATCTTCCAAAACTCTCAATCGACGCTTATCCGTTGTTTTGCCTGACTTAATTTCAATGGGAATCAAACCAAACTCCCCTTCCAATATCAAATCGATTTCAGCCTGGTTGGATGATCGATAGTGATAATATTGAAATACCTTCAGATCTTCCTGCAATGCGCGAATAATTTGCTCACTAATAAAGGACTCCCAAATACGACCAAACAGTGGATGTGAAAACAGATCATCCGTTGTATGGATATTCAGAAAAAAATTTACCAACCCAGTATCACGAATATACCCTTTTGGCATTTTTATTGTTCGCTTTTTCAAATTCCCGGCAAATGATGGAATAGAGCGCCATATAAATGTACCTTCTAAAATTTCAAAATATTTTTTAATGGTCGGCTGGCTCACATCCAAACTTCTTGCAAAGTTGGCATAATTAATAATCTCACCATTTGCAAAGGAAACCATTTTAAAAAAACGCTTAAATGCATCTAAATTTAGCATTGGAAATAATGCTTGGATATCCCTTTCCACATAGGATTTAATATAACTAGCCATCCATTGATTGCCATAAATTCTATCTGAACGCCTTAAAAAAGGTTCTGGATAGCTGCCATATAAACATAATTCCATGAGCTCCTTTAACTCTAAACAAGGCTTAATACCCATGAATGCCTCAAGGGGCTGGCCTAACTTGCTATAAAATGATGACTTTGGTTTTTCATAGGGCTCATTAAAACAAAATCCATTCACATTTACCAATGCACACCTGCCTGCAAGTGACTCTGTAATCGACTGTAATAGGTCAGGAGAGCTGGAACCTGTTAACAAAAAGCGCCCATAATCCTGACGATTTCGATCAATATTGACTTTTATAGCATTGAAAAGCGTTTGCGCTCGCTGCGCTTCATCAATGATAAATGGTGGCAATGCATCTTCAAAAAATAGCTCAGGATCATTCATAATTCGTAAAAAATCCACATCACGTTCCATATCATAATGATGATGCTCAGGAAATAATCGCTGCATTAACGTGGATTTACCAACCTGCCTCGCTCCTAAGAGCACAACAGAAGGGAATTTTTTAAGCAGATAATCGATGGAGCTCTCTACATTTCTTTTTTTACCATGCATATCTAAAGTATGCCTTTATTTTTACATGGTATCAAGAGAAAAATAGATATATTTAGGAAATGGCTTCATAAGACATTACGTGATTGTCATATATAATATATTTTAAGCACCTACCTGTCATCTTCGTGCATTGACACGAAGATCTATATAATGCCTTTTATTATAGCGGTTATGGGGTCAAGTTGGATAATGACACCTTTTTTATTGGACAATAACATCCCACTGACTGCTCTTATGAGGATACACTCCAATAGTATAATTTCATATTAAAACCATTGAAAATATCGTTTATGCGAATTTCCCATATCTTCTGAATGGTATTTAATCGAGACAACTCATTGATTTCTATATGTTTATTTTTTTACCATGCATATCTAAAGACAGACTTTATTTTTACATGGTAAGATTGTTCAAAAAACCCTATCTTCGACATTTCTTAGCAAACACCCACAATCAATAATTACAATCCCATCATTTGCTTGAGGGCATTTAAATCCGGCTGAATCGGATCAATATGGGCCTGATCGGAATGTAAAATAGGCTGACTATCCTTTAATCCATTGCCAGTTGCGAGAACAACCACTTGTTCATCATGGGCAATTACGCCAAGCTTCGCTAATTTTCGAAAACCTGCAACAGCTGCTGCTGCAGATGGTTCTGCAAACACACCCATCATATGGCCTAACTGACATGTCGCTTCTCGTATTTCTGCATCGCTAACAGCTACTGCACTACCACCGCATATTGCCATCGACTGCAACACCCATTTTCCTGCACGTGGCACGCCCACTGCAATGGAATCTGCGATCGTCTCAATGGACTCAACAGGATCAACATGCGCTGTATTATTGAGTACTGCTTGAACCAGCGGCTGACAATTATCGCTTTGCACAATAGCCAGTTTGGGTAAGCGATCAATTAAACCCAATGCTTTCAAATCTGAAAAACCCTTTTCAATGCCTGCACAAATAACACCATCGCCAGTTGGCACAACCACCCAATCGGGCACAGAGTAGTCGAGCTGCTGCCAAATTTCGAGTGCGGCTGTTTTCTTACCTTCAATCGTAAATGGATTATAAGCGGTATTGCGATTATACCATGAAAAAGCACGGCTCGCTGCAAGTGATAATTCAAAGGCCTGATCATAATTACCATCCACCATCACAATTTTTGCACCATAGGCAATCATCTGAGCAAGCTTATTCTTTGGCGTATTCGCTGGCACAATAATAACGCTTTCCATCTCTACGCTAGCAGCCATACCAGCTAGTGCTGTAGCTGCATTTCCAGTTGAAGCAGTTATAACCGTCTTATATTCCAACTCTCTCGCACGCGCGACCACAAGCGATGACGCACGATCCTTAAATGACCCAGTGGGCATGACCGTATCATCTTTTACCCACAAATCGCTGATACCTACATCATATCCCAGCCGCGTACTTGGACGAAGTGGCGTTGAACGAGTAATCAGGGGCGGTAATGATTCAATGGACTCAAGCGGTATAATGGATGCCCATTTTTCTAGCCCTGGCATAGTAAAATAGCGCTCATCACTTCGATCAAATTGTTTAGCCAATTGATCATAATCATATATACAGCGAAGCAAGCCATTTAGTGATTGCATTGGCGCTTGCTTCTCACTGCATGCTGGACATACATATTCCACTTCGCCAGGCAAATAATGTTTTTTACAATCAATGCATTCAAAAATATATTTACTCATTTTTCATCCCATTGTTTTATATCAATACACTTCATCGGACATAGGCTTGCGCACAGCGCACATCCCACACATTTTTCTTCATCCACATGCGGTTTTCGATTGTCACCAAATGCAATCGCCTGGTGCCCACCATCGCGGCATGCGATCACGCATGCACCGCAGTGAATACAATTATCATGATCAATAGTCGCTACACATCTATCCTGATAATGAAGCTCATCATGCGACACAATATACGGCAATGCTTTACCGATAATAGATGCCACATGCTCGATGTTCTTACCCTGCATATAATCGGACAAACCTGATTTCAAATCATCGATAATACCAAAACCACGATGCATCACGGCTGTACAAAACTCAACCACGCCAGCGCCGACGAGCAAAAATTCTACCGCATCCTTCCATGTCATTACGCCACCACTGCCAGCAATGGAAATGCCTACATGCCCCGCCACTTCCGATATACTCTTCAATGAAATTGGCTTAACAGCTGGACCGGACAATCCAGAATACGTACTTTTCCCGCGCACATTTGGATATGGCACCCATGAATCCAAATCCACGCCCATAAGTGCAGGAATGGAGTTCCCCAAGCACACCGCATCCGCGCCAGAACGTTTAATAGCATCCGCAATCTCCACAATATCCGCTACCTGCGGAGTAAGCTTAATAATAACGGGTGTATCTTTGGCAGCCTCTTTAATCCACGAGGCCACTGTATAGCTAGCCTCTGCGCTTTGTGCGAGCATCATTCCTGGTTTTAAACCAATCGTACCTTGCGGGCATGAAAAACTGCACTCAATCAGATCTGCACCTGCTGATTTTGTACGTCTGGCAAGCTCTTGCCAAGAGGACTGATCGCTACCGCTAATGGATGCAATCACGCATTTATCGGGAAATTCATTTTTCAACATCCCAATGCGTTTTTCAATCACATCAATATGATGTTCGCTGATTAAATCAATATTACCCATTCCTCCCAAACGATTTTTACCGATCGCAATACTCGACATCATGGGATACGCGAGATTAACCGGCGTATTCTCAACAGCTGTTGTCTTAAGCACAGCACCAGCCCAACCTTGGTTAAAAGCCTCTCGCACCATATCCAAATCATCCGTTGGTGGTGCAGCTGCTAAAATAAATGGATTTTCAAAATGAACACCACAGAATTTAATCGATAGATCGACTGCTGAATTGACATACATCATGATGACACCTCTGCTTGCCCGATTTTTTTCTTTCTTTGCGTGACCCACTCATGCATAGCATCCGCTGCCAATCGCCCTTGGCCAACAGCCATCACAGCTGTTTTTCCACCGTTTACAATATCGCCACCTGAAAATATACCATCGATATCTGTCATCCATGTGGAGGAATTTATAGAAATCAATCGCTGATCACTCAACGTAAAATTAAAATGAGAGTCCACGCCTTGGCCAATGGCAAACACAACATCCGCACATGATAGATTAAATGGTGTATCCACATCCGTATATACGTCCTTCCCCTGATCATCTTTAGTCCATGTAACTCGTGTGCAAGTTAATGCAGAAACATGATCGTTTCCACAGATACCAACCGGTCGCATATGCATATTAAACTCAATCCCCTCATTCCATGCAGCCCATACTTCACCTGCATAGGCGGGTATTTCCAGCGGAGATCGACGATAGACAATGCGGCATTCTTTGTTTAATCGTTTTACCACACGCGCAATATCCATGGCCGTGTCCCCGCCACCGATCACGATGACAGAATCGCCCAAGGCAAGTGACTCACCTCGTTTATGCATCGCTAATAAGTCCAAGGCATGGTGCACACCATTTTTCGCCTCACAATCAATGGGTAATGGTCGTGGCTGAGTTAGCCCCACACCCACAAATACCGCATCATAGCCATGAGCAAGCAACTCTTTAGGATTCATAATCGCATGATTATAGTGAAAGGTCGTGCCCATCTGCTCAATCAAAGACACCTCATAGGCAACCATCTTTGCTGGCAATCGAAAATCAGGAATGGCAAGTGCCAGCATTCCGCCTGCAATGTTAGCTTTTTCAAACACATGCACATCATAGTCATGTGAGCAGCACGTAGCCGCACAAGCTAAACCAGCGGGCCCAGCACCGATAATCGCTATTTTACCCGCAGTTTTTTTGGATTCATGCAATGCAGTAATATGATTCTGCATATCATAATCCATACAATAGCGCTGCAACTTTGGAATATCAATCGGTGTACTAAGTGCTGTGGCTGTGCATGCGCCCGTACATGTACGGCCCGATGGACAGATATATGCGCATGACCCGGCCAATATATTGCGTTCCCTTAATAAACGAATTGCGCCTGAAATATTATCCATAGCAATTTTTCGAATAAATGCCTTTGCATCCACACCTGCGGGGCAATCGCATGCACACGGCGCATCCTCGCACATTAAGCAGCGTAATGCCTCATGCATGGCCTGCATTTTTGTAAATCCTGATTCAACCATAATTTCTCCTCAAACAGTGACACGTCCCTTTAGGAAGTATTCAAAAATGTTCAGATTGCCTAACCTCCATCAGAGGGTAAAAGGTTACAGGCATAACGCCGAAGATGGGCGTTTTTTGGCACTTCCCTTTAGGATCGGTTGGCATTCATCGTCATTGCCATAATAGCTTTGGCAGTATGCAAGCGGTTTTCCGCTTCATCATAGATAATCGACCACTTGTCTGAATCGATTACCTCATCAGTGACTTCATTGCCCCGATCAGCAGGCAATGCATGCATGTATTTCACATCTTTATCAGCAAGCGACATGCGATCCGCTGTACAAATCCAATCTTTATATTGATCCAAATTGGATTTCATCTGCTGTTTCTGCGCATCACTATCCTGCCATGAATCAAAATGCGCAAAGCCTCCCCAGTTTTTGGGAATCACAATATGCGCGTTTGCAAATCCATCATCCATATTATCGGTAAATCGAATATTGGCCCCACTTTGGGATGCATTATCATGCGCTTGTTTCACAATATTTGGCATCAGCGGAAACTCTTTTGGCGCTGCCACCGTAATATTCATACCCAATCTAGAAAATAATAGCAGCTGCGATTGTGGCACGCTAAGTGGCTTTGCATGGCTGGTTGCATATGCCCAGCTAATCGTAACATTCAAGCCCTTTACATTTTTACCAAACTGCTCCTGTATGGTCATGATATCAGCCATCACTTGCATGGGATGGTAGTAATCATCCTGCAAAGACATAATAGGCACAGTTGCATGAGCCGCCATCTCATTTAAATATTCATTGCCAATACCATAAAAACAATTTCGACATGCAATAGCATGCCCCATACGCGATAACACAATTGCTGTATCCTTTGCAGTTTCGCCATGGGATAATTGCATTTTGTCTGGCGTTAAATCATGGGAATTCCCGCCAAGCTGCGTGATACCACAACCCATGGAATTTCGCGTGCGCGTGGACTGCTCAAAGAACATCATGAATATGGTTTGATTGGTAAGCCAATTAGTGATTTCACCGCGTTTCTTTTTTTCCTTGAGCTCTGCAGATAATGCCAATGCCTCATGAATGCGATCGAGCGACCAATCCTGTGTACTGATAAAATGATTTTCTCTCATATATCCTCCTGTGATCTATGCTTGTAGCGGATATATGCGGAAATCTCAATTGGAATGTGGGGAATTTAGTAGTCTGACTACCTGGATTGTGTCACCAGACTATGTCTGCCTCGCGAATGACAACGAAACTGCCCACACGAAAATAGCAAAACATCGTCATTGCGAGGAGCGAAGTGACGAAGCAATCCAGAAAAAGAGGCTTTAAGCGAGCCCCGTGCAACTACCCTGACACAGGGGGCCTTCGACTCCGTTTAAGCCACTAGATTGCAGTTAAAAGCCAAATCTTCTGGATTGCTTCGTCAGATTCCATCTGCCTCGCGGGTGACGTTGTTGTTTAACTTTCTGTCTACTTTTTCTTGACCAGATCAGTATTACAGGTGGTGCACATTACAAACGTTTAAAAATAAACGTACTTAGAGAAATCTACAAATTTGCAGTGTCTCAACAATATGTGGCGGAAAACATTGCCCTCCGGCTCAAACAACCCAAAATTCCAAATAACCCACCCAAACATATTGATTCAAAAATAGTGAAAAAGATTTTCAATAATATGAGCTCTGAATCTTTGCCCAAATATAAAATTCTCTACTATACGGGCATGCGGCCTGGAGAAATGCTCAAACTAAAAAAAGGTAATATTGACATTGAAAAGAGAAGTATTCTTGTCAAATCCACAAAAACAAACAGTTACAGGACTATCCCCATACATGAAGAGTTAATACCTATATTTAATGATATATTATTTGAGAAAAAGAATGATGACTACTTATTCCCCTCAAAAGATGACCCTGAACAACATCAAACACAAATGCGGACAGGATTGGCAAAAACATGCAAAAAAGTCGGATCTTATTCATTACGGAAAACTCCTTGATGAAATTAAGAACAGAGTTCAACAGGGACAAACACGAGCTATCCTCTCAGCCAATGCAGAGATGCTTCAAATGTATTGGGATATTGGTCAGACGCTTAATTCCAAGCAAAAGGAAAAAGGCTGGGGCGCAGGCATTATTCCAAAATTATCACGAGATCTTAAAAACGAATTGCCAGAAATCAAGGGATTCTCTGAGCGCAATTTAAAGCGAATGATAGCCTTCTTTCGGGCCTATCCGGTAGAAATGCCACAGCCTGTGGCACAAAAGGGTAGTTTCTCAAAAGTGCCACAAGCTGTGGCACAATTAGATTCTGAATCATTTAATACTATCAAACAGATACCATGGGGGCATCACTTCTTATTGCTGGAGAAAATAAAAGATATTGAAATACGTTTTTGGTACATGCAACAGATATTAGAGCAAGGCTGGAGTCGTAATGTATTGATTGCCATGATAAAATCGAACACCCACAAACGTCATGGCAAGATAACGTCAAATTTTAAAGCGCATTTACCTACACCTCAATCCGATCTCGTACAGCAAGCGCTCAAAGATCCGTATATCTTCGACTTCATGACATTGGAAGAACCATTTCACGAACGTGAATTGGAAACCGGCCTTATCAAACATCTTGAAAAGTTTCTGATTGAACTCGGACAGGGATTTGCATTTGTTGGACGTCAGTATCACATTGAAGTAGGTGACAATGATTTCTACATCGATCTTCTATTTTACCATTTAAAGCTCCGTTCATATATTGTCATCGAGCTTAAAAAGGGGAAATTCAAACCGGAATATGCCGGCAAGATGAATTTCTATTGCAATGTCGTTGATGACAAGCTGAGAGATAAAAATGACAACCCAACGATAGGCTTAATTTTATGCCAAGACCGCAACCGAATTGTTGCTGAATACGCTTTACGCAACATTAATAAACCCATTGGTATATCTGAATATGAACTCACGCAAAAACTCCCTACAAAACTAGAAAGCAGATTACCTTCGGTCGAACAACTCGAACTAGAGCTATTAGAGTTATCCGGTAAAGGAAAGCCTCGGAAGAAATAACTAATTTTGATAGTCATCTATGCACTGGGCCTAAAGCTGCTTGTACAAATATAATAAGGTTTTTATGAACATATCACATCGACATCATTATTTGCCAAAGATGTATTTATCAAGATTTTCATTCAACCCTGAAAAGAAAGTTCCTCAGGTATATGTTTACTATCCTTTTAAAAAAGAGTGGAAGATTCAAGGAATCACTAAAACGGCAGTCATCAATAACTATAATACTTTAAAAAGTGATCCAAATAGCAATAAAATAGAAAATTATCTCTCAAAAATCGAAGGTAATACAGCAGGTATTTTTAAAAGAAAAATTGATCAGAATCTCTCACTGGAGCAAGATGAAAAATGTATGCTAGCACTTTTTGTAGACACCCTGACACAGGGGGATGCCACCATTCAACTCACACTGGATGAAAAAACATTCACCTGCTCTGGTGAGGATAATATAACAAACCTAAAAACAGGTGGAAATATATGTGACTCACCACTTAGCTGGAGAATGATTGATACTGTAGCAATTGAGTTTACAAGTGAAGTATCAGTTGCTAGGTCATGTTCTGGAGATTGTGAGTCAGTGGAATTTGAAGGACCTGACTTTACGGAAAGAAAAGAAATTTATCAAATCATAAAATATACGCCTCAAACATTTGTATTACAGACATATGATAATAATTCAGACCTTGCTTTTATTGTATTTAGAAGAATATAATAAAGTAGATATGCGGGAGTAGCTCAGAGGTAGAGCATCGGCTTCCCAAGCCGAGGGTCGCGGGTTCGAATCCCGTCTCCCGCTCAAATAGAGGTAGAAATGTTTAGGAAGTATAAAGTGGTCTCGTATGTCAAACAGTAATCGAGAGAAAATAAGAAACATATAAGTGAAGCAATGTTTATTAAGCTGCCTTATCTGCTAACTCGATTTCCTTAAAATAAATCTCCGAAGGATAGTTATAATTCAAACTCTGATGCACACGGCGATTATTATAATAATCAAAAAAACTCCCAATTCGATCCTTGCATGCAGGAACATTCGGATAGCTGTTTAAATATACCTCATCATACTTTACTGTCCGCCATAGCCGTTCTACTATGATATTGTCTAGGGCACACCCCTTACCATCCATACTAATGCGTATACCTCTATCGCGAAGTATGCCGGTAAATTCATCGCTTGTATATTGACTTCCCTGGTCCGTATTAAATATCTCTGGATTGCCATATGTTTCGAGTGCTTCATTTAGTGCTTCAATGCAAAATCTACGATCCAATGTCGTACTAATGCGCCAGGACAATACATAGCGACTATACCAATCCACAACGGCTGTTAAATACACAAATCCTCGTTTTGATCGGATATACGTGATATCCGTGCACCACACCTGATTGGGGCGAGTTATAGCCAAGTTACGTAATAAATACGGATATTTCTTGTGTGATGAATTGGAGATCGATAATTTCTTTTTGGGGTAAATCGCTTCTATGCGCATGATACGCATTAAACGGCGGACCCTTGGCGCGGCCAGCTTTCAGATTGAAACGCTTTGATAAAGCATGGCTTATTCGCCTCGTGCCAAGGGTGGGATCTTCGGTATATAGCTCGTCTATTTTTTCCATCAATTTCAGATCCATGTCAGATAGCTCTACAGGATGATAATAATAATATCCACGAGATATACTCAGCATATCACATTGCTGGCAGATAGATATGGGTGATTTAGCCTCTACCATTGATTTTCTCACAGTAGACTCACTTTCTTTACGTTTTTTTTAGAAAGTCGATCTGCATGATTTGTTCGCCAATGCATTTGTGAAGAGCATCTCGTTCATCCCTAAGTGGGTTGTTGAAAAACACCCATCTTCGATGTTTCCCGCTACATCCGCAATCCTCACGTACTCGCATGTACGCTCCGGTTACGGGTTTGCGGGAGCCTAGAATCTGGGCATTTTTGAACAACCCCACTAATTGCTATTTCTCACCAGTCCCCTAAGTGATTTATTCTCAGCTGCTGTAGCTTTGTCACCACTAAATACAGTGGCTGCTTTTTCTAAAAACTGGAGCTTTCCACTTTCTAATTTGAGTGATGTGCACATTGTAACGGCTGGATAGTTCTGCAATTGTCTCTACGTCCTTAATTGCTGCCAATGCTACCTTGGCCTTAAACTGATCATCATACACGTTACGTTTTTTGGTCATTATGAACCCCTTTCTGAGAAGTCTCTACTCCTCTTTGAGCCCACTTAGCAATCCCTTATTTTTTGTTCGATTTTGGGGTTGTTGAAAAACACCCATCTTCGGTGTTTCCCGCTGCACCCGCAATCCTC
>CAYZSU010000061.1:0-13091 GCA_964480565.1 uncultured Myxococcales bacterium
ACCTCCGAAGGCGTATGCCGACAGATTTACAGTCTGTTCCCTTTGGCCGCTCGGGAACCTCCCCCCAGGAATTGCTGAAAGCAATTTTCCCTCCAATTTCTACTATCTAATTCTCCATTTTCGAAATTAGATAATTGAAATTAGAAAATAGAGTAGAAATTTGCTCCGCAAATTTCTGAGCCGACGACCGGATTTGAACCGGTGACCTACTGATTACAAATCAGTAGCTCTACCAACTGAGCTACGTCGGCGGAATCATTTTTATTTTTCCCATCAAAGAACAAATTATTCCTTAAAAGCTCAGCCTTATACACAACACTATCATCCAACAAATGAAAGTCGGGATTAATTAGGAGAGAATTCAATATTTGTCAAGGGATTTTGCTCTTTTTTAATGAAAAAACTGACTCCCTAACATCCTATTTGCCGCATTATCTCAGAGATAACAATTGCACCAGCAACAGATGCATTCAAGGAATCTAACTGCCCCTTCATCGGAATGGATACATGTGCATCACAATGCTTTAAAATTAAAGGTCGAATCCCTTTGCCCTCACTCCCTATTACAATAGCTGTATGCTGAGCCTTAAAATCAATACCATAAAGCAATTGATCCGCGCTACCAGACAGACCATATATCCAATAACCTCCATTTTTCAATTGTTTAATACTCTGCACTAAATTAGTTTCCCGCGCAATACTCAGATATTCAGTGGCACCTGCAGAGGATTTTACAGCTGTCGCATTGATATCCGCACACCGATTTACAGGAATAATAAAGGCTCCCACACCTAATTGGTATGCAGTGCGAATTAATGCCCCCAGATTATGTGGGTCTGTAATGCTATCTGCAATTACAATTACCTGTCGATCACTGGCATCTTGTTCAAGCACTTTAGAAAGTGGCACATATGGATAAGAAGCAACATCTGCTACCACACCCTGATGCGTTTCTACAGGTAATTTTTTTGCAAACCAATCATTTTTTTTCAAACCAATCTGCACGCCTTGACTTGCAGCCATTTTACATAACTGACGTATTTTTAAATCCTCTACCCGCCAGTCTGCAATAAAAATATGCTTTATATTTCGACAACTTGCACGTAAACACTCATAAACAGAATGATACCCATATATATAATTTTGATGTGACATTGTATTTTTTTTCATAAAAAAATAAGCCGACAACAATCTTATTGCCGGCTCATCCCATTCATTTAATTAATTCTTTTTAGATTCCCGTTCTTTTGCTTTTTCCTCTATAATTTTACTCGAGATATTGGATGGCACCGGTTCATAATGAGAAAATACCATAGAATAACTGCCCGATCCGCTTGTAATCGACTTAATACTCGCAGAGTATTGATACAACTCCGCCATTGGCACCTTTGCATGTAAGATACCTGCATCCATACCAGAAACTCGACCACGCCGTTGACTGACATCACTGGAAATATCACCCATGCATTCTTGCGGCGCATAAACTTCCAAATCTACCACAGGCTCTAATAACTGTGGTGCAGCCGCTTGCATGGCATTTTTAAATGCAAGCTTTCCTGCAATTTGAAATGACATATCCGATGAATCCACATCATGATAGGACCCATCGTAGACAGTCACCTTTAAATCAACCACAGGATAACCTGCTAATATCCCAGAATGCATTGCCTCACGCACGCCTTTTTCAACAGCAGGAATATATTTGCTAGGAATAGAGCCACCCACAATTTTATTTATAAATTCAAAGCCTTCCCCGGCATCTTCAGGCTCTAACTTTAACCAACAGTCCCCATATTGGCCATGCCCGCCACTTTGTTTTTTGTGTTTTCCTTGTTTCTCTGCTTTTTTGGTTACTTTCTCACGATATGGAATATGTGGTTTACCAAGCTCTACATCCACGTTATAACGATCCAGTAAGCGCTTAATCATTACATCAATTTGAACATCACCCATTCCAGTCACAATCGTTTCTGAAAACTCCTTATCTACATGATAAGTAAATGTGGGATCAATTTCAGTCAATTTAGATAATCCTATGCCCAATTTATCCTGATCTTTTTTTGTTTTTGGTATCACAGCCATTGGTACAACCGGTATTGGAAAATCAATAGGTTCCAAATGAAAATGATCACTTTTTTTACAAAAAACATTACTTAAATGTGTATTTTTCAACTTTGCTATTGATGTGATATCTCCTGCATTAGCTGTTGTCATTTCCAAACGTTCTTTTCCGCGAAATACAATCAAATGCCCCATGCGCTCAACAGCTTTTTGATTAATATTATATACATCATCGCCACTATTTACTTGGCCAGAAAGCACCTTAAAAAAGAATACATCCCCAATACCAGGATCGCTAGTTGCCTTAAATACCTGTGCAACAAATGGCCCTTGTGAATCAACTACAAGATGAGCATCACTGTCATCATCTCTTTTTGCAATAAATGGCGGCATATCTGAAGGACATGGAAAATGAGAACATATAAGATCTAGCAATACATTCACACCGATATTATGATAGGCACTTCCAATAAAAATAGGAACCAGCTGACCAGAGGCAAGCCCATTTACTGTTCCAACCTTAATGTCATCTTCACTCAATTCTCCCACTTCCAAATATTTTTCAAGCAATGACTCATCTGTCTCTGCAATGGATTCCATCAGAGCCATCCGTTTTTCATTGGCTTGCTCTACCATATCAGCTGGTACATCCACTGTGTTTAGCGTTCCACCATCAGTCACATATGCTTTCATCGTTAATAGATCCACCACGCCTCGAAATGAACCTGTATTTCCAATAGGCATTTGAAAAAGCACAGCTGATGATTCCAGTACATCATTAATTGATGATATTGATTGGTCAAAATTCGAACGATCCGCATCCATTTTATTCAAATAAAAAACTCTCGGTTTGTTTTTATCTTTCAAATAGTTATACGTTTTCTTTAAAGGAATTTCAACACCCGAGAGTGAATCAACAACTAAGACAGTAACATCCGCAATATTCATTGCACCATAAACATCGCCTATAAAATCCGCATACCCAGGCGTATCCAGCATATTTATTTTATGCGCATTCCATTCTATGGGAATTAGCTTGGATGAAATACTTTGCTTTCGTTCAACTTCTATTCCATCTGAATCAACAACTGAATTACCTTCATCTACACGGCCCATACGTCCTGTTGCACCTGATGTAAACAATGCAGCTTCAACCAATGACGTTTTGCCGACCCCTTTTGAACCAACTAATGCAATATTTCTTAGTTTTTGGGTGTCATAAGTTTTCACACTTCCCTCCTTTTATATGGTCTAAATGGCCCATTAACTTTCATAGGTCTGTTGAAAAATAAATGTTCCCAAGCTGATCAACAATATTCATACATAAGGCAATCAACAAGTGTAATAAAACCAATCATTTAGGCGATGTATAACTAATTCTAGTTAATTCCCCAACATATAGATGGATATTTTAGGCAGCTCCTTTATTTAATATTAACTGCTGTATGATGCTCAATTTATAAAATCAACCTTTTAATAATAATGAAATTGTTCAAAAATTCCCATCTTCGAATGTTTCTTGAGTAGCACACCCGTAGATCCCTAGCAAACTTTCATCACCCAGTGGTTTGCACCTGGCCGGACGCAAAAAAAACGCCCGCTAAAATTAGCGGGCGTTCACCTAAAAAAAGGGAAAAGGGCTCTGTTTATAAGCTATAAGTTGAAATTGTCGACATTTTTTGTTTCAACAAATTAGCTTCAAATGTTTTCAACGCACAGGGATCATGGTTACTCAATGATTGTCGAGCTGTAAAATATTCAGTGTGGCAGGAGTTCATGTAATCAATCAACTCTGCTCGTCGCATATTATCAAGTGAATCCTCATATTCCAAACGCGCATATTCATGATTAATCGAACTGGTTGCCATTTTTAGTTGTAATTCCAGTAAGTTATCATAGATTTCTTGACTAATTCCAACAGAGTTCATTGCATTCACACTCATTACTTCAGTATTATATTGATTATCCATATGCCCCCCTAAGAACATATTGAATGCATCATTGATGCCAAAGTAAAGACAGCTGTAACCTATTGATTTTCAAGTAGAAATAAAAAAAAATAATAGAAGATATTCTAATATTGGAGACTATTATCCTCATTTTCTAGAATAACTCCCCAAATCAAAGGATTTCATCCCCTCATATCTGAATCCGATTACTCAGAAATCTCTTTAATAATATTATGCACAACAGACAGTGGATCATCGGCATTGACAATAGGACGACCAATAACAAGATAGTCCCCACCCGCTGCAATAGCCATAATTGGCGATGAAAAACGGCGCTGATCCTGAACATCCATACCAATCGGCCGAATACCTGTAGCAACAATTAAAAATTCATCGCCACAGACCTTTCGTATAGGCGCAATTTCTAATGGCGAGGCAACAACACCATGAAAGCCGCATTGCTTACTCAATGTCGCTAAACGAACGACCTGCTCTCTTACTTCAAATTGAATTCCAATATCTGCCAAAGTTTCCATACTTGATAATACAGTCACAGCCAACAAATCCGGCATATTCTCGCGAGAACCTGCCGCATTTTGAGCCGCTTCTACGGTTCGAGATAGCATATCATACCCACCTGCGGCATGGACATTAACCATATCAACACCCAAACGCGTTGCCACCGATATAGCTTTAGCAACTGTTGACGGAATATCATGGTATTTTAAGTCCAAATAGACTTTACCACCATGATCATGAATCATTTTTATCACATCTGGGCCCAATGCAGTATAAGTAGGCGCACCGACTTCAAAAATACTCACTTCAGACTTTAATAGCGCTACCATTTTTTCTGCTTCTGACATTTCATCTGCAATCAATGCAACAATCAACCGTTCTTTTGCAGAAATCGGCTTTGTAACCATTTATACCTCCTCCACATGTTGGACTTGTTTACATATATATGAAATGGCATCTATTGGAGTATGTAACATTACTTGAGCATTTTTACGACAACATACCTCCACAACACCGTCCTTTATTCCACGCATCCCCACTACGATTCGATATGGAATACCAATTAAGTCTGCATCAGCTAATTTCACACCAGGCCGCTCTTTGCGATTATCAATTAACACATCAATATGATGTGCACGTAAATCATCATACAACTTAGATGCCACATCCCAAACCTCACCTTTATCTGCCAAAGGAACTATTTCAACATGAAAGGGTGCAATCGCCAATGGCCAACAAATCCCTTTATCATCGTGATTTTGTTCAATAGCTGCAGCTGCTGTTCGGCTAACACCTATGCCATAACAACCCATCTCCACAACATGGGATTGTCCCTTTTCATCCAAGTAAGTCACGTCCATTGCAGCCGAATATTTATCTCCCAAATAAAATACCTGTCCAACCTCAATGCCTCGATGAGATTCCAATAAACCATCCTCACAATGCGGACATTTATCACCATGACATGCTTCCCGTAAATCCAAAAAAGCCGTCACATTAAAATCAGCCAAACAGACATGTTGATAATGCACATCGGTTTGATTGGCACCTATAACAAAATCAGACATACTTGAAACACTATAATCAGCGTATACGGGTATCTCTAACCCTATAGGACCTGCAAAACCAATATTTGCGCTTGTTAGCTGTTCGACACATTGATCACTCGCTAGGTCACATACTGATAGATCTAATTCTGCCTGTAATTTCGTAATACTGGCCTCATGATCCCCACGAATCAGAACTGCCAGATGCCCTTGATCCGTTGTCAAAATCAATGTTTTTACTAATTGCAAAGTGGGGATACTCAAAAAATCACAGACGTCTTTTGCGGTTCGGAATCCAGGGGTATTTACTGATTGATATTGACCTTTCTCAGTGTCACTTGAACTCATAGTAAGTCCAGGCTTTATCTGCGCTTTTTCAATATTCGCCGCATAATCGCACGCATTACACGATAGGATCTGATCTTCACCAGAGGCGGCAAGTACCTGAAACTCATGAGATAAGGATCCGCCAATATTTCCTGTCACCGCTTCCACAGGACTAAATGTAACACCACAGCGTGTAAAAATACGCTTATATGTCTCAAACATTGTATAATAGGATTTATGCGCATCCTCCTTTGAGCGATCAAAGGAATACGCATCTTTCATAATAAATTCGCGTCCACGCATCAAACCAAAACGTGGCCGAACTTCATCCCGAAATTTTGTTTGAATCTGAAAACAATTTTTTGGCAAATCCCTATAGGAACGAATGGCATGTCGAAATAAATCAGTAATTGATTCTTCATGCGTGGGCCCTAAGCAAAAATCTCTATTATGTCGATCTGAAAACCGAAGCAATTCATTGCCATAATAATCCCAACGACCTGTTTCCTTCCAAAGCTCAGAGGGCATTACCATGGGCAATAATAATTCTTGAGCACCGCTTTTGGTCATTTCATCGCGAATAATCGCTTCAATTTTTCTAATCACTCGCATGCATAGAGGTAAATACGTATATATTCCAGAGGCTACTTTACGAATATAGCCTGCACGAAGCATGAGTTGATGGCTTGCAATTTCTGCATCTGCAGGTGTCTCGCGTAGAGTTGGTATTAGCAAATCAGTATAATGCATAATCGTCCTATTCTGAGGTTGTCCAACAAAGCTCGCCTTAAAATAATTCCATTCTATTTCTTTACTTTCCCTTGTTTACAATCATTTACATAATTAATAACAATATCATATAGTGAGTCAACAATATTCATTTCATCACATGTTTTTACAATTTCGCCTTGTCTGAAAATAACACCCTTGCCATTGCCTCCTGCCACACCAATATCCGCTTCTTTAGCTTCTCCAGGGCCATTAACAATACATCCCATCACAGCAATCGTAAGTGGATATCGAATAGTCGCCACTTTTTCTGATATTTCATTTGCCAACGATTCCAAATTCACCTGGCATCGCCCGCAAGTAGGACAAGAAATGACTTCAGGAAATGGCCGATCACGCAATCCAAGATTAGCTAAAATCTCATAGGCAGCCTTTACTTCATAGGCCACATCTGCAGTTAATGATACACGAATAGTATCGCCAATACCTTCTGATAGCAGCGCACTTAATCCCATTGCCGATTTAATCGCACCATTTAATAAATTACCCGCTTCTGTGACCCCCATATGCAATGGATAATCGACTTTTTCAGATAATAACTGATATGATAAAATTGTATCCATCACATTCGATGCTTTTACAGACACCTTAATATGCTCATAATCTAATTTTTCAAATAATCGAATATGCGCCAATGCACTTTCCACCATAGCTACTGGCGTTGGGCCCGCATATTTTTTTAGTAATTCAGGTTCAACAGACCCTGAATTCACACCAATTCGAATAGGAATGGACTTGGGACGACAGGCATTCACCACTTGCTCTATTTTTTCTGTAGAACCAATATTGCCAGGATTAATACGAATACCATCAACTCCCGAGTCAATCGCCATTAAGGCTAGATCATGACGAAAATGAATATCTGCAATCAATGGAATATGGATCTGCGACTTAATATCAGCCAAGGCCTTGGCTGCAGGTTCGTCTGGCACTGCCACACGAATAATCTCACAACCCAAATCATATAATCGATGAATTTGAGAAACAGTAGCCGCAATATCAGTTGTTTTTGTATTGGTCATGGATTGCACGCGAATGGGCGCATCCCCACCCACAGACACATCTCCCACGTGAATTAATTTTGTTAATCGTCGTTTAATCGTTTGGATAGTGCAGCTCATAATTTATATTACCTGTTTTAAGGATAGAGTGTTAACTGACATCCCGGTGCACCCGACATGCCCATATCGCGCGGTGGCGATTGTGTTGAATCAATACTGTCCTGCAATAATGCAACCGTCCCCTTGCAAGGATTACTCACATCAATCACAGCTGTTTGCATTTCAATATGTGTTCCAGGTTGATCGCATTTTATGGAAGATTGATTATCAGCAGTCATAATCAATGTTGCATTAAAATTAACAGGTGGTTGTTCCAAGGGACCATATCCTGAACTCTCTGCATTAGCAGACACATACAAGGGCTCATAGTAGATTTGATAGGTTTTGCCTGGAATCAGTCCATTGATCACATAACGTGAATCACCTGTACAGCCTGGATAATGAGCCCCTGACACGTAGGATCGGCTATCCACCCGCATAAGCGCCTCGCCTTCACCAATACGAGATGCAATAATATTTACTCCCTTTAAAGCATATCCCTCTGCATCAGATACATAACCCGTTACCATACAAAACTCATTGGATAGCTCATCTGTAGGATATATGGATGCCAAGCTAACAATATCATCTCGCGATAATTGACCTTGGCGATAGCTGACTAAATACGGATACATACTTGGAATATAATGCCCACCTTCACATAAACCATTTCTATCCACAAGATTTCCATCTTGATTGCACGCATAGACAATATCCACATTACTCTGTGCATGATCCAAATTTAATAAATGCCCCAGTTCATGCAATATGGTGGCTTGAAACAACTCATCTGCACGTTGCTCTGTTCTTGCCATTGCATAGCGACCCAAATATGTGGATGTCCCATTGAGTATCGTATATCCTGAAAAAATCATATCATTACTATCAGACGATAGTAACATTGTTAATCCCGGTGTTTTGGCGGCATTTTCTGGCCCCACGAGATCCGCAATAATAGATGCATCTGTATCAAAAATAACAACCCCAGCTGAGGCAATATTCAACTCTTGATAATTATTCCCTGTCGCATCTTTTCGTAATGTTCCCATAAATTGTGTCATAATATTGGATATTGGAATAGACTTATGATCTACTTCCAATGCATTCTTTTCTCGCCACTGAGCAAGCATGTTATTCACCCATGCAACAGCAGTATCATGATCCACAGACGGGGATAGATCTCCCTTGTCCACATACCACTTTAATGTATTATCTTTCCAATAATAGGGTTTTCCCTGATCTGAAGACGTATAGGAGCTGCCCGCATAACATATATTAGCAGAAAAAAGAATTAGCATTAGGTAAAATAAGAAAATGGAAAAATTAGACACTACCTCAACATGTGCATTTTTCAAAAACCCCATCATTGCTCATCCTTTTGTAGAGATAAAAATGCACGCTTAATATCGTTAAAATCAACGATATGTGACTGATTAGAATGTTGTGAACTTAAGTGTTTTGCAGCGCTGTTCGTTTGTGTTGTAAAGGCGTTTACCATATGGCGTTGTTTGGCAGTGGCAGATATGAAGCGATGTCCTGTATCATCGCTAATGACTTTAAATTGTCCTTGAAAAACACCCATTGGCGCGCGCAAGCCTAACCGACTTTCAGAAGATAAAAAAAGCAAATACTGCGTTCCAATCTCATAATCTGGCATACCTGGCACAGTAAGCATCTGAGCCGATCCCTTTGACGAGCCTGCCTGTAGAAAAGAAAATGTATCTGTTACCTGGCCCTTTAATACATCCTTATTTGCAACTTGAAAGGTATACTGAAATACAGATACAGACTGACCAAATACTCGTTTTTTTAGTGCATAGACACTCTTTGATAGACATATTCCTGAAAATGCAATATCCGCATCTGCTAGCGCATCAAATGGAATTTGATTGGTTTGCATGGCCATTGCATGCATATGCATGACGATCATACATCCCATTATAATAAACACTCGTATCATAATGTTGTCCAGTTCTCATCTTTGGAACAGCTCTCAACAGGCACATTTTGAGACTTGCCCAAAAGCCCATTTTATAAGTCATTCCATAATTCGTAGATAATGTATTAATGGCTATACAATGCAAAGTCAATGGCTCATCATATCGAGTAAACTTCCATTTTTAAGTATCTGCACACCTACCGGAAACTGACCTCAAAACAGCAATTCCTTCGAATAAAAAAACGGCTACAATATAATTGCAGCCGTTGAGCATTATCACTAATTGACAAACATACATTATTCTACGTCTGTGTCCATTTCAGTCTCTACACCTATAAGTTCAGGATTTTCTTTATCTTTATTCTTTATCTTTATTCATAGATACCTGTGAGTCTTCAGAGACTTCATTACATCTCGGGCAAACAAGATCAACATATGCACAATGCCCTAATTGACCAGTTTCTGGATTAACTTCAGAAACATCCATACTACCTCTCACATTAAAATCACCATCATGACCTTCTTTATCAAAAATTTTCACAAGATAAAGGTCTTTATTATCTCCAGACTCACTAAGAGCACCCCTAATACTAAAGAAAGTATCCATTTTCAAGCGATCTTCACCTTCTTTACCTACAGCTACAACCTGTGAGATTCCTTCACGATATTGAAAAATTAATTTTGCCAACCCTTCTTCTTCTCCTTCAAGCAATTCAAAAACCATACCAAGGTTTCCAGACTCCAACATTTCAACATTATCTGGATTAGTACATGTGCCAGCATTCTTTTGACCTTTACCAAGCTCTATACTATAACCTTCTCCAAGTGGCATGTCATTCAAAGAAACATCTTTATCCAAAGCTGGATTCTTACTTGAACTTCCATCGACTTTTTTATCACTATTATCAAATGCTGCACATGCACTCAGTACCACAACCATCAATAACCCCATCATTAAACGAACCTTCATAAATAACCCCTCCCTTAGCGTAAATTACGCATTAATTATTCAAAATTAAATCTCACTATTATTATCGTACATTATTCGCAAAAGTTGCTATTTTTTAAAAAATAATTAAAATAACTATATTATTCATATAGTTATACATCATCATTTATTTGATATACAATAAAGCGACCACATCGTTCACACACATATACAGTATCTGGATGATGCTGCATTTCAGAGCCCAAACCACTTGAAAGCTGCATATTACATCCTGTACATATGCCAGAAGAGGCTGTAACCACTGCATTGCCAAATTTAGCAGTAAGACGATCAAATCGGGACAAAGTACTTCCTGTCAACTCCGCACGTGCCAATTGAATTTTATCCTCTACATCATGATTTCCATCATGAAATGCCTTGCACAGACCTTGTAATGCTACTAGCATTTGGGATTCCCATTTGGGTGCTTTCCCTGCTAGCAGATTAATTGAAATATCGCTGAACAAATGTGCAATGCTATTCTCAGTGGTAGCGGACATCACATAATCTCTAAATTGAGGATCTGCCAATTTTGTTACCAATCCTGCAAATAATCGATTAAATAAACCCGTTTGCACAGGTTGCCATAATACAAGTACTATAATATGTGAAAGTCCTGCATGTGATCCACCAAAATCAATACCCGCCTTATGCCGTGCAATAGCAATTACTGGTTTTTCACCCACATCATAGCGCGCATGCGGAATTGCCACACCACTACCAAGATCTGTTGACGCTAGTTCCTCGCGTTTAATTACACGATCCAATGCGTCATCTTTATCCGACAGATGCCCCTCACGCACAAGCACATCCAATAGTTCTGAAATTGCTTGGCGCTTTGTTTCACAGGTCATGGATGCAATAATATGATGTGGCTGCAAAATATCAGCTAAGGAAATTTCTCGGGCAATGGGTGAATTCATTGACTCTCTCTTTCATCGTATGGCAATTATTTATTTCTTAGCGCCCACGAAGTCAAGGTTATAAGACGTAATTTTATTTTTTTTCATATTCTTCTGAATAAATAACTTTAATAGTTAAAAATCATTTATCCCACTTATTGAATATGTTATAACCGGATCAATCATACATTAACCTTTGGAGGGAAATATGTTACGAAGCATAGAAGATTATATTCCAGTTGTTGGAGATAATGTTGTCTCAAATTTACATCGCAAGGCCAGTCGCATTTATAACAAGCATCTATTTCACTTGAATTCTACATTTGTAGGCGGTGGCGTTGCGGAGATATTAAATAGCCTGGTACCAATGAAAAACGACATTGGCGTAGATGCGGGTTGGCGCATATTGCATGGCAATCACGCATTTTTTGATGTTACGAAAAAATTTCATAATATGCTTCAAGGGGGAGACCTCACAGTATCTGAGGAAGAACTTAAACGTTACCTGCAAGTCAACGAAGGATTTTCAAAGTATACACATATTGACCACGACTGCGTCATTGTTCATGATCCGCAACCATTGCCATTAATTCGTTTTTTCAAAAAACGTCAACCATGGGTATGGCGCTGTCATATTGATATTTCAGAACCCAATAGCGCATTATGGCATTTCCTTGAAAAATATATTTTACGATATGATCTCGTCATTATTTCTAGCGATGAATATAGAAAAAAAGATCTCCCTGTTGAGCAACGTATTGTGCAACCTGCTATTGATCCTCTATCTGACAAGAATATGGATTTATCTGATGATGAGATAACACAGTTAATTGCTGATGCAAATATTCCAATGGATAAACCCATTATGACACAGGTGTCTCGCATGGATCCATGGAAAGACCCTGAAGGAGTATTAGACGTCTTTCTCAAAGCAAAGAAACAAATCGATTGTCGTTTATTATTTTGCTATGAATTTGCAAGCGACGACCCTGAAGGAGTCTGCATCTATAACCGCGTCCAAGAAAAAGCCAAAGACTTAATTGACTCTGGAGATGTATTATTTGTGGTTGGCAATAATGATCGATTGGTCAATGCGATTCAGCGTCGATCAAATGTAATCTTGCAAAAATCTACACGCGAAGGGTTTGGATTAACTGTCACAGAAGCACTTTGGAAAGGCACCCCTGTCGTAGCATCACGCATTGGTGGTATTCCCACTCAGATACAGGATGGAGAAAATGGGTACTTAGTCGACCCTTATGATATTGATGGATGTGCAGATCGTGTAGTTGAGATATTAAAAAATCCCTCGCTCAACAAACAAATGGGGCATTGTGCGAGAGAATCCGTACGTGAAAAATTTCTGATCACACGCCTGCTTGGCGATTACTTAGACATTGCACATTATGTCATGACCTAGTACAGTAAATTCAGTTAATTGACGGGTATAGTTTCTTAAGTTTTATCCTGG
>CAYZSU010000062.1:0-12569 GCA_964480565.1 uncultured Myxococcales bacterium
AAATGATTTCAGCTACTATCTATCCATATATTTTTAGGCCTTTTTGAGTTGGAAAATAATTAAGAACATTACCACTTTTTATGCGAGTTATACCTATGGCCATCTCGCAAATGACGGCAGTTTTGCTAACTATGTGAAAATCCAATATATTTTTAGTTTTGTTGGGTTGCCCTGGTATTATTCCTTCAACTGTCGTTCATGCGAGTATTCGGTGCCAGGCACTCTAGATGACCTCCTTAATATTCGAGTTTAAATTCTGGGGTTGCCCTCAAAACGCCCATCTTCGGTGTTTCTTAGCTAACACCCGAAATCCTCACGTACTTTCGTGTACGCTCCGGCCCGCGAGTTTGCGGGAGGCCTTGACAGCGTCTATTATATTTTTGCTGTCGGAAATGCACAATCGCTTGATCAACTTGACTAATTGCTAACGCAATTTTTCAAGTTGTCACAGCGCTAGTAAACAAGACATCATTTGCCAGGTATATAAATATGCCTGGCAAATGATAGTCGGCGTTATGCCTGTAACCTCATGTAGTCTAATAGAGGTTAGGCAATCTGGGCATTTTTGAACAACCCCTAAAATTGCTATTTTTCACCAGTCCCATTCTTTCTGTAAGTCATAAATTTCAGCAAAATATGCAATCCCACAGGGTCTGTGGATAACTTTGGGGATAACCTGTCCGTGGATTGGCTTATTTAGGTTGAAAAAAACAATACAGCGAAATGATTAAAAAATGTGCATTAAAATATGTTCAAAAACATAGGTTTGCGTGTTATTTTACATGTTTCAAAATGAGAGCAATGAAGGGGGGTATTTTTCATATCTGTGAATAACCGATGCAATCTTCTAAATGACAAGGGGTTATAGAAGCTTCTTAAGTGTTACTTTAAGGTTGTGAAGGGCGCTTATTTTTTTCTCATTGACTTGGTATTTGTACCTTGCTTTGCCACGGGGGCCTTGTTGTTTCTGGATGAGGTGTGCATTGCTTAATGCGTCTAAAGCACTAATAATATCAAATTGATTATTGGATTCAGGATAATGAATTTCACCTAATTTTAGCATATCATTTCCTGTCGATTGAATGGTCTCGACTAGCTGATTTTTGTTTATGTGTTGCTGCCCAGCAGTAGTCAATGCCTGACAGGTTAAAAAAAGTGATTCAATATATGGTAGGGTAAATTGATAGAATGCGCATAGGATGGGATGGTTGGGTTGAATAGTGTTGATTTCATTAGTTGTGATATTGAAACATTGTTTGTCTGCCAGATAGTTTAGCACTGGTGAAATATGTTCGGATATGCTCATACGTGATGCAAATTGAAAGGCATGTGCAAGAGATGGTTGATAGGATGTGATATCAGCAATGAGCGTATTCATCAGAACGCTAGTTTGAGCGCCATATACCTTATGAAATAATGTACATATGAGTCCCATGAGTGCAAAATGGTGCATGATGCTATTTTTGTAGAGGGATAATGCCTGCCGTTTATTGGCATCGACAAAAATAAATGGAGTATGCGCATTGGGATAATGTTGCACCAGGCGAAGTTGTTCGAGCCGGCCGATGACTTGTGTATAATTGCTGTTTTGTAGTTCTCTAAACTGACTAGTAGGGCATTTTTTATAAGTAGCAAAATCAAGCAATTGTTGAATATGTGTGGCTAATTGATCCAATGGCAATGCATTCGTTGGATGACTGAGTACAGACATGGCAGTGCATGCCGTGGGTGTAATCACAATATGTTTGTTGATTTCCCGGCATATGCGGGTCGCAATATCATGTGCATGTGTAGTATTATTCGTGGGCATGTGTATGGCATTGCCAAAGCGAATATGAACTGAGCCATGCTGTTTACTTTGGCGTCGTAAGAACCTAGTTAATTTTAATAGATGGCTGGGTCGTTCCGCTTGCTTTTGTTTACCTTGGCTTTCTGATATGTAACTTTTTTGCTCAATAATGCGATCATATGTGAGCGACACTGGTATGTAACATACGTCATTTAAATTTGCGCGCTTGCCTGCATTGTGAAGAAGCTCAACCATGCCTGTTTTAGGCGATCGTAACTTGCCTGTTCGGCTGCGACCGCCTTCAATGAAAAACTCCTGGCAATACCCTTGCTTTAATAGCACGGTTAAATAAGTTTCAATCACAGCGGTATATAATGGATTATTTCGAAATCGCCGGCGAATAAAGTATGCGCCGCAATGGCGGAAAAGTTTCCCTAATGGCCAAAAGCTTAAATTAATCCCTGCAGCAATATGTGGCACAGTCATGCCATGGGTGTATAGAATATGGGAGAGAATAAGATAGTCCATGTGGCTTTTGTGATTGGGCACGAATATTATTGGCTGGGATGCATATAGTGATTTAATGCGTTTTAACCCTTCCATGTCGATATGGATATGCTCGTAGGTGTGCTTGAGAACATAATTAAGCAAGCGGTCCGATAATGATAAATAAAAATAATCCAGATTGGATGCGATTTCAGAAATATATTTTTGAGCTAATTTTCGACAGTCTTGCGTGGATTTATTTAATGTCTGCGCGATCTCACATAGTTGTCGGTCCAGGTGCTCATCGGATAGCACTTCGTCGATAAACCATTGGCGGGGTCGAACGGGCGGTCCTGTAAGTGCCCAGGTTTGGGCATGCAATGATTCTTTTAAGGCAATACGTAATTGATCAACTTTTATATCATCCGATTGATTTTTATTCGTATCTAAAAAGTCTTCTAGCGAAATTGTGTTGCCCATAATCATTTGCGCATGGCCTTTATATTTGCGTAAATGGGCATATGTATTTCTAATTGAGCGAAGTGCATATTGGTCATTAAGAAATTGATCCCATACTTTATGATCATCACCTTTGGCTGTTCGCTGCCAAAGAAAATCAATGGGAACAATAGTGATTGGTGTGTCACTGAGCCGCTGCGCGGCAAATAAGTTCATAATCATGGGCTTAATGCCCGTAAAGAAAATATGATTGTCCGACAAACTACCAGAGGGCATGGTTAAAAGGACACTATGATTTCTGGCAATATATTCCGGTAAATTGCCGTTTTGAATATAGTCAAATGCGTGAGAGTGGTGTTGCCAATAGGCATGAGCATATTGGCTTTGTTTTCGAAACTCTGACCATGGTTGCCACCGGGTCATACAGACACTATTGTTATATTCAATTAATGGAATGTTATGTGAAAGAAATATTTTGTTTAATGCACTGTATTCCATTAATCCAATATCTTTGCAGACATAGACAACCGTATTCTTTTTTGAAATATCTTGAAGCTCATTGATAATATGAGGAGGGATATGAATCCGTTTTTCAAAATACGATATTAATCGTGGAAATAATGGATTATGTGCCTGACACATGCTGCTAGAGTGCGGTATGTTCGTTTGAGCAAGCAGTGCAGTTTGAGTGGATTTACGTGTTAACAGCCGCCATATGAAATGCCAGCCCTTAAATAAAGGACCGGGTGTATGAGTCGAATACATTGTATATGCCATGAAAATGATATAGTGCGTTTTTTTTGATCGCGCAAGGTCTTTCAATTGAAGTGTTTTGGGGCTTTTTTTCACAGCTCATTGGATTTGCTGGACAATGCCGAAGATGGGCGTTTTGATGGCACTCCCTTAAGATAAAAAGTAAATGGTAAATGTCGTACCTACATCGATGGTGCTTTTGACAGCAATATGCGCATTGTGCTGTTCGAGTATGCGTTTGCACAATGGAAGCCCTAACCCTAGGCCACTTCGTTTGGTGGTAATAAATTCATCAAATAGCTGGGATAAGTGATTCTCTGATATGCCGGAGCCTGTATCTGTAATATGGATAGCAATGTCATACTGATGATCATCATGTAATAATTCACTTGTAATAGTGATACACCCATTTGAATTGATTGCATCAACTGCATTGGAGATAATATTATTGAGTACGCGAGGTAGGGAAATGCGATCAGCTCGAATATGGGGGTGATTTGAGTCAAATATTTTTTTGATTTGAATGTGTCGATTTTGTATTTCAGATTCATAGCATGAGAGGCATTCGTCTAAAATATGATTGATGCTCAATGAGATGGGACTAAATGGAATATCGTGAGTCAGGTTATGTAGATTTTTTGTATATGTATCCATGACTTTGAACTCCCGGGCAATCGTTCGTTCAAAGGTATCCCGAAAACGAGAATCATCATATTTTCGAAGCATAAGAGCGGTTACATTTTTAATACTCTGAATGGGATGTTTTAAGTCATGCATTAAGCCTGAAGCCACACGGCCAAATACTGCCAATCGTTCCTGCTTTCGGACATTATCCTGTAGTTGTTCCAAGTGACGGGACATATCATTAAATGAATGTGCCATTTTCGAAAATTCGTCCACGCCATAAAGCCCAATATGATAATGCAATTTACCTTGGCCAATGTGGTAAATACCAGTCATCAGAGTTTTGATGGGGGAAAGAATATGATAATGGCTGAAAATATAGCCGATAATAATGACGCTGATGAGCGATACTACAATTAATAGGATCAGCTGAAATGTTGTGTGATTGACGCGCGCAAATGCTTCTGCAATAGGCTGTTCAATTAAAATAACCCATTTAATTGGATCGATCAATTGCGTAAGCACAATAAGGTTTCTTTGACTATTTTGGCTGATAATTTCATGCGATAAAATATGTGAGGCTGTGAAATCAAATGACTTAAGTTGCGTAAAATACGGGTATTGGCTCGTTTGAAATACAAGTTTTTTATACGATGGATGGCCGCTGGCAATAATATTTCCTTGAGCGGTTAATATGCTGATATACCCTTGTTTGCCAATGGTCATGGAATCGACCATGGTCCATAAACTGAGTAGATCCAACTCAATATTAAGTAGGCCGTTGATTTGTCCGAGTTGATGAAGTGGTAACATGATTTGCAATGCAGGCGTTTGGTCTGCACGAATATACACAGGAGATAGGAAATAGTCGCTTTTCATAATATGAGGCAGCGCCGTCATAAAATAATGTGATTTTTTTTGAGGTGTGATTTCACTGCTTGCATGGATGTGCCCGTTAATATCCATGATTCGAATCCAATGAAGTTTTTTAAACTTAATCGTATAGTTTTGTAATATTCGCGATTGTTGCCAATCCGTTAAATCCGGGTGATTGAGATTTTCTGCAATGGCTTGGCCAATATGAATCGCATGGTGTAGCGTATCATCGATACGGTCATGCATTTGTTTGATTAGCCTGGAATTTCCTTCCAGTATGGATATTTGCGTGGCTTGCCGGGTGGAAAGGATAGAAACAAAACCAAATACGGATAATGGTAATATTGCGGCAATAATGAGTAGTACAATTATTTTGGACTGAATGCTCATATGAATTTCATAATCGTAAATACTTGGATTGTCATTAGGATTTTTAGGTTGTCAAAAAATGCGTATGTTTATTTCCATTTGAAATAATAAGTTAAATAAGATTATGTCTTCAATTTGCAATGTATTTTTATGCAAACACCTAAAATTAAAAACATTGACCAATGTCCCGCAGACATCTATAAAATAAGCAGTTTAGGTGCTTTGAAGATATAAATTATTCCCTGAGTTGACATTTTTTTGGGAATCAACATCATCATATGGGCTGCATACTATGCATAATTACTTCACATCAATGTGCGACAATAGATCATACGAATCCGCTGATATGTATTGCATATCAACGGATTTTTTACATCAATGGTAAATAAGGAGAGTATATATGCTACAGATGACAGGAGTGAGCTCAATAGCAGGCAGTTCGGGGGTAATACAACAAGGCATGGGTTTTTGGGGAGGTGCCTTACAGCCGCCGCTTATATTGATTGAACCAACTATTACGGGCACTATATCATCCTATCAAGGGCCAGTGATGATTTCAGGGGAGGGATTTTCTTCTTCTGAGTCTGACTGTTATCGTCTAGACCGATCAATTGTATCAACTAACTCTAGTAATGCCCCTGCATTATTGCACGCATTTTCAAAAGTAATAGGGCATCAGAAGGGTCCTATATATTCAGCATCCATTACATCGGATGATTTTCTATCACCAAGCATAATGGCTTCTATTGCAAGTCAATCTAGTGGCCCAATGATGATTAGCAATCGAGCATCAAATGCAACTAATCAATTATTCTATTTTTTCGATCAGCCTGCAGCAGGATATATTGCCTCTAGTCGCCTTGCCTCTCCTTTGAGTGCTGCTGCGATTGATCAAATTATTGGAATGAGCGTGTCTCAGTATTCAACCTTATCTGAAAATATGATATCAGTGAAATCAGAACAGCCCTTGTCAGTGATGGATGGAGTTATCAGTCGATATACCAAGGTATTTGGTGATGAGCCGCTAAAGGACAAGTGCATTGTTGTATCTTCAAGTAATGGTGTTAACCCCTATATTTTGCAAAAACTAGGCGCAACAGTATTTACGACTAATTTAGCAGAGAATTCTTCTAAAAATAATTTTTTCGATTTGTTGAATCAGCATTCAGCGGATCTGTATGTGGGGTGGCTCGATCATCCAGATAATTCCTTTATTCAACTGGCATCATCAGTGATTGTTGGAAAAAATGGACCTCTATCATTGTCTGAACAAATTGCCAATATTAAACGCTTAACAGGCATTGAACGCGTCATTTATGAAGGAGCAAGTGGCGAAACATTGGTAGATAGCAAAGTACCGCTTAGGGGAAAATACTATTTTCAGGATGAATTGACAATGTCTATTCAGTCGCTTATAGGCGTTGATCAATCTGATGGTATAATACTTCCACATGATGCAATAATTCGTGGTAGTGACTTGTTAACTGGTATGTCTGTCGCAGATCCAATTTTACCAGTGATTGCGGCATTGATTGGATAGGGAATAACGATTTATTAAACTATAAAACATAAAAAAGATGGGGAGAAAATCAATATGATTAAACCATTAGGACTAAGAATGTTCCCTCAGTCGGGGATAAGGACTGTTATAAATCCTGGAATATGTTCTATTCAATCAGGGTTAGATGGTTTTTCAATGGGGTGCTCTGCTATGCCAGCTAAATATTCTGTTGCTGGGGGTCGCTCATTTGGAGTGTGTTCATTGACAAGTAGTAATAGTTCAATTTCAGGTGGAGGTCGTAATACGACTAACTTAAGTTCTGTATTGAATGATACAGGGGTAAAGTTTGGAACAAGCGGCATTCGCGGTCTTGTTAGCGAATTGAGCGATAAAGTTGTATTTCAGGCTATGACAGCGTTTGCTTTGGATGGAATCGCACGAGGTAAGATAAATGCAGGAGATAGGATTTTGCTTGGAGGTGATTTACGTCCATCAACGCCACATTTAATGGGTATTGCTGCATCGGCATTTAAACATGCAGGCCTGGAGCCATTAAATGCAGGATTGCTCCCAACGCCAGCACTTGCACATTATGCAAGGGTTAACAATATGCCACTGATGGTTGTAACGGGTAGTCATATTCCGTTTGATCGTAATGGGTTAAAGCCATATTATTCAACGGGTGAAATATTAAAAACAGATGAAGTTAGTATTTTGAGCCATAACATTTCTTCAATGCCACAGCAGTTTCAAGAAACCCATTTGGAAGATTTGGATGATGTCAATGCATCTGTTACGCAGCTATATATTGATAGATATGTAAATGCATTTGGAAAAAATGCATTACAGGGACAAACTTTAATATTTCAGGCTCATTCTGCGGTAGGTCGTGATATAATTCCTAGCTTGTTAAGGTCTTTGGGTGCAACTGTAGAAATTGTTGATAGGCGAGATGAGTTTATGGCAGTTGATACAGAGGCTGTATTACCTGAACATATACAGGCTGTTCGTGGGTTTATGACGCAATATTCGAATGCAACTGCTTTCATTACAACGGATGGTGACAGTGATCGACCTTTCTTAGCGGATGAGCAAGGCAATATGATATCAGGTGATTCACTAGGTCTCATCGTATCCAGGCAGCTGGGTGCAGATGTCAATGTCATACCGATTAGTTCAAATAGTATTATAGATACACGTTTAGAGGGGGTTGTTCATACAAAAATTGGTTCCCCTTATGTTATTGCAGAGATGTCAAATCACAGTGGCCGTGTTGTGGGTTGGGAAGCGAATGGCGGTTTTTTACTAGGGTCGGACATCGATATGGGTAATGGGTATACACTGCAATCATTGCCAACACGTGATGCTGTATTGCCTATTGTTGCAGCGCTCATTCGATCTAATGAGAAAAAAATTAACTTGAGTGAACTTCTAAAGTCTGAAGAAATTGATAGCCATGTACGCTCCAGCGGGCTTATTCGGGGTATTGAGAAGTTGGATAGTATGCGTATTTTATCTCCTTTACAGAGTGCCTCTACAGAAGATCTACAGAATTTTATGATATCTCTGGGCGTGAGTGGGTTTAATGTAAGCCATGTGAATGCAACGGATGGCCTTCGTATTTATAGTGAAAAAGGCGAGGTTATTCATTTTCGACCATCAGGCAATGAACCTGCACTACGGTGTTATGCGGAGGCAGGAAGTGCAGAGCGTGCTGCATATTTAAGTGAACAAGCCTTAAAAGGCATAAATGAAATTGCAAAAAAAAAGGGTAGATATGTTTCATGATGTAGCAAATCAGGTAGTTCCGCTTGCAGGTGATAACTTTACGCCAGAAAAACGAACGCCTTGGGGGGGATACGAAATTGGGAGATTAAAAGGAGCCGAGGGCCATCAGCTAATTGGTGAAGATTGGCAAGTGTCTGCTCACCCATTATTTCCCAGTATGGCATTGGTAACAGTGGATGGTCAGGCACGATCCGTCTCATTGCCGGAGTTGGTTGCGCAGCATCCAATAGATATTTTAGGTGCTCAAACGGCCAATCGATTTAATAATGAATTTCCATTTTTAGTGAAGTTATTAAATTCTGGTTCTTGGAATAGACCTAAGGCTCAATTACAGTCAGTATTTGCGCAAATTGATGCATCCATTGCAAGGGACATGTGTCAACGTTTGGGTGTCAATCAGCTAAGTGAGATGTTTGTTTGGAATAATCATGATCTATATCGCTCAATGCGCATTCTTATAAACGAATTTTCAAGCCAATCTGCATGGATGTTGCAGCTTAAGTCCATCTTTCAATCTATGGTTAATAAGAATTTATCCATTCAAATTCATCCATCGTCAGATTATAGTGGTTTAAAAGAGGGTCAGCATTCAAAAACAGAGGCTTGGTATATTGTGGATGCAGAAGATGGCGCAGGTCTTTATTTAGGCTTAAAAGCGGGTGTGTCAGAGGATATGTTGAGAGGTGCGCTGGAAGCTGGCAATGATATTACAGACATGCTTAATTTTCATCCTGTTTCTCCTGGGGATACTGTATTTATTCCATCAGGGACAATTCATGCGATTGGAGCAGGGGTTACATTGATAGAGCCTCAAGAGACTTCAGCTACCACATATCGTGTATATGATTGGAACCGTGAGCCAAAACGTGAATTACGTGTCGATGATACATTGGCAGTAGTTGATTGGCATGCACCAAGAGGGGCTGCGTTAATTTCAGCGTTGAGCAGAGAAGCTACTCCTGTTGCTGGTAAAGATGGATTGAATGTGTTAGTTGATGAAGATGAGTTCAGTTTGTATAAATTGAATTTAATGTCGGGTCAGTCCTACTCTGGTGATACGAATGATGCTGTACAAAGTATAACAGTATTAAATGCGTCAGCTAAAATTCAGTTTGGGGAGGGTCAATCAGTGGTAGTAAAGCCTGCGCATTCAATTGTGATTCCAGCCTCTGTTGGAACTTATGAAATAGAGAGCTTGCAGGGTGATAGCGATGTGTTGATTACAACTGTTCGTTAAATGTAATAGTATTTATTTTAAATAATATAATAAAAGGAGAAAGGTATGATAAATTTGGGGGCAATGAAAACAATATCTACAGGTGTGCCTGTTCATGGTGTAATCATGTGTGGTGGTGGTGGAACGCGATTGATGAATGGTTTAAAAGGACATATGGGTCAGGTTCCAGCTGCATATCGTGGAAATTTAGAAAAACAGTTTTTGCCATTGCTAGAACCAACGCAATCTATGTTAGCATCTACAGCAGGTAGATTGACTGGTAATCATGATGGATCACCAATTTTAAGCGATTCTCAAAGACTTTGGTTTGCGACAGGCGACCGCATGGTTGGTAAAATTCAAGCTGATTTAGGATTATCTAATAGTCGTCAAATTATTGGTGAGCCTGCGAGAAAAAATACATTTCCACCGATGGCGACAATGGCAAAAATAATAGCAGAAAAGGATCCAGGCGCGGTTATTGTGACATTGCCTTCCGATCACTTGGTTTTTAGCGCGCAACAGTTTGTCGCTGATATTCGAACAGCTGTTGGAGTGGCAGTAGAAACAGGTGGTTTAGTCACTTTTGGAATTACACCAACAGGGCCGTCATCTCAATATGGATATATTAAGCAAGGTGAACCTTTAGATTCAGAGGGTAAAGTCAATACGGTAGCTCAATTCACTGAAAAACCAGATGCGAGTACAGCACAAACTTGGTTGAATGAAGGGGGCTATTTGTGGAACAGCGGTATGTTTGTATGGCAAGCATCATCATTTTTAGATAAAATATCTCAATTTCAACCCGGTATATATGCATTGTTAAACAGTATATATGGTGGCAATGCGATTAATCATAATGATCCTGCTCAAGTGATCCAATTAGGTGCAATGAGCGCTTTTTTTTATGCCAATAATCCATCAAAAAATTCAGTAGATTATAAAATAATGGAACCAGCTTCTCAGACTGGGGATGTTAAGGTTGTGCGCGCAGGATTTCAATGGCGTGACTTGGGCTCGTGGGAAGAAATTCAAGGCGCAATAGGTGAAGGTGAAATACAGCCAGCATCCTGGTTGGCGTCTATTTCTGAGAGCCTATAAATAGTTGATGTTGTTTATAAAAGCCATCCAATTGAGATCGATTGGATGGCTTTTTTATTGTTGTGTTTTTTTAAAAAAATAAAAGTATGGTCGCATTATTTATAGTAAATCGATCATTGCTACTTTGAAATATTTCGATACATTAAATATATTTTCTAATTACCTTAAATACACAAGTTATGCGTGTTTGACAAGATAGAGGGGTGTGCTACAAAAAAATATATGAATGAATATAGGGGTGAAAAATGTGCTGATCAGGTAAATATTATGCCAGCTTAGAATGTTAATTAAATAGCTAATTACAAATAATGTAATTAGCTGTTTTAATTTTAAAACCAATGTTGAGGAGTACCTATGCTTATACAACCAATAACGTCGATTAGCATGCTATCTGCAATACCACGCCCCATATATACTCGTCTGTCATCGTCAGCTTCTTTATTGCATACGAATGTTCCTGTTTCTTCAATATATTCTGATATTACATCAATTAATGTTAGGGATGTGCATGCCTTATTTAAAACAGGCCAATGCATAGAGAATTGCTCCCCTGATGTGAAACCTGCAGTAGCATTGATTCGATCGCTATTTGATCGATCAGTATCTATGCCTGGCATAATGGAAGAAATAAAAAGCCTTTTGAATAATTCTGATCTGAATATGAATGATACAGAAATGCTGCGCCTTTCCAATGTCATTGCATTAATGAGATTGGCAACCTTTGAAGCAGATGATACATTAAAATCCAGTATTGATAATTTGGAAAGAGTGAGCTTCTACCATCGAGCGAGGGAGTTGGTTGAAAATATTGTTACGTCCGGATCGTTAGATAGTCCATATCGTTTTTCAACACATCTATTGCAGGTGGAGTTGGATGAGTGAGTTTGTGAAGTGGTACAATGATGAGCATTTACATAGCGGGATAAAGTATGTGACACCGTCTCAGCGTCACTCAGGGATGGATGATGCGATATTGGCGAAACGAAAAGAGGTCTATCAACTCGCCAAAAAAATCATCCAAATCGATGGTCAGGCCAGACACGGGATTGGTCGGTTATCAGTACCGTGCATCTCAATCCAGAAAAAACAAAGGGGCAAAAAGTGGCGTAGTTTTTTTACATTAACGCGACAACTACCTTGACACATACCGTAGGCGATGCCTTCTTGACTGGCGGGACGAGCTGTATTTTAAGTATTATAGGTTCTCATATTTATCTAAATACTTCTCCTATAGCCACAATTGCAGTAGGAGGTGCTGCTGCAGGTATATCTCTAAGTTTACGACGCATGCATCATGAGATGAATGCAATGGAAGTTATTGAATCGAGTAAAATAAAGCAAACAAATCATGCATCAGATTTAGCATCAGACTTGGGAGTGGTATTATACAGAACAGTTAAGGATAGTGTATTGTGGGCAATCCCATCTTCATTTGCATATTACTCTTTTGAAGGAGTGAGAGATATTTTATATTCTTTAAATAATGCAGGTATAAATTATGGTAGGTTAGGGGAAATGCTATGGAATAAAATTTGTGGCGTCGACCAAAGTATAAGAGAGTGTAAAATAGATTGTGTAAATGGTCCTAAAAGAGTTAGAAGAAGTAA
>CAYZSU010000063.1:0-12283 GCA_964480565.1 uncultured Myxococcales bacterium
TGATCGATATATGCCGCCGCGAAGGCGTAAACCGGCATCAAGTCACGCTTCATTCAGACAATGGCAGCCCGATGAAAGGGTCGACATTATTGGCTACATTGCAGTCTTTGGGTGTTGTACCGTCTTATAGTCGTCCCTCAGTAAGCAATGATAATCCCTATTCTGAATCCTTGTTTCGGACGATAAAGTACTGTCATCAATATCCTGAATTGGCATTTCGTGATATGTCTCATGGTAGAAGTTGGATGAGTGATTTTGTAGGCCTGTGTTTTTCCCGTTTTGACAATCTCTTGTAGACCCTTACGTTCTTCCTTTGTTAATTTGACGATGTATTTTTTCATTTTGGAATCCCCTTTTACAGGGGTATACCACATTATTAATCTTATTACTCGTCAATTCATTGAAATCGGTGTACTAGGGCGATTCTTACTAATGGTGTTCACAAGGCCAGTTTCTTAACATGCTTGTAGATTTACATTGCAAATATTGCAGCCCTAAAATAAATTACTATTCGAATTTATTTCAAAATACTCATTATAGTTAAAATATTTATTTTTCCAATAGCCTTTGGCTTTAAAATTAAGGAGATTAGAATGAATTTTTTTAGGACTATCCTATTGCTTGCACTGATTTGTTTTGTCTGCGTGTCTGCATTGGCTAGCAATCAAATAGATGCTGACAATTATTCAACTGATCTTAATATCCCAGAGATACTACAACCATGGATTCCATGGGTTCTACATGATGTTGATCAAAAAAAATGTTCTGTGATGCTTAACCAGGATGAAAAAAATTGTTTGTGGACTGAACCATTGTCTCTAGATCTTGAAGAAAAACAGGCTGTTTTTTTACAAAATATCACATTAGAACATTCTGGATGGTTCTATTTGCCTGGCAAAGCGGGTGAAAGTTGGCCTGAAGATGTGATGATTGATGATCAGATGGCCGTCGTTGTGACAAAAAATAACTTACCTGCTATTTTTATTGATGAGCCCGGTTCTTATTCAATCAATGGTAAATTTTACTGGAATCATTTGCCGAAACATTTACATATTCCAAAAGAAACGGGTTTAGTATCCCCTGTTACTTTAAATGGGAAAATTCAAACCAATATTAAATTAAAAGATGATATGTTATGGATTGCGTCTAACAAAAAAGAAAGTCATGTGAACAATGCATTGCAATTGCATGTTTATCGATTAATTACGGATACATTTCCATTGACAATTAATACTCGCATTGAGCTAAATGTCTCGGGTGATCCTAGAGAAACTATTCTTGATTGGCGCGTTCCTGATAATCAAATCCCATTAACAATGGAGAGTGTGTTACCTGTTAACTTGGGAAAGGATAGAAAACTACGCGTACAAGTACGACCTGGAAAATGGGTGGTTAATTTTACTACCCGAACAATTGGCAAACCAACGGTTCTACACACGGGTAAAACTGGTAAATTCTGGCCAAAAAAAGAATTATGGAGTTTTAAATCACAAAATCACCTTAGAACCGTTGAAATCAAAGGTGCCAATCAGGTGGATCCGTCCATTGAATCGATACCGTCAAGCTGGAAGCAATTTCCTGCATATATTATGACAAGTAAAAGTGAATTTATTATTGAAGTTAAAATGGTGAAAAATATTGTTTCAACACCCAACAAACTTCAATTAGAACGCACATATTGGTTGGATGAATCTGGAAAGGGAATGACAATAAAGGATATTATCACAGGTTCTATATCAACTGGAAAACGTTTGGAAATGCATTCGGACTATTTATTAGGCCAAGTTAAAATTAATCATCAAAATCAGCTCATTACTCATCTAGATAATTCAAATATTGCTGGTGTGGAAGTGCGTCGTGGAGATATTCATGTTGATGCATTAAGTCGAAGCGAAAAGATCAATGATCTCTCAGCCGTTGGATGGAATAATGATATGAAAAAAGTGTCTGCGATGCTTAACCTTCCTCCTGGGTGGACACTTGTTTACCAAACAGGTATTGATTCTGCAAAAACCTGGGTAAGCAAATTAACACTGTATAATATATTTTTCATATTAATTATTTCTCTATCTGTTGGAAAATTGTTCAATATAAAATCTGGACTAATTTCTTTTATTACTCTACTTCTTACTGTTTTTATCTGCAAGGAATCCATTGCATTGCGTGATACATGGATCGCATTACTTTTTTGTATATCAATCTTACGCATTATTCCAAAAAACAAATACTCAAAATTTATTAATTTTACTCGATATTCACTCATTGGAACGGTAATTATAATACTCATTTTATTTATTAGGATAGAAGTTAAAAATGGACTTTATCCACAATTGGAGAAGAATAATAGTAAGTTGGTTTCATTAAATACTCTAATTAATAAATTTGAAGGTTCTCCTAGTGCAGCACCTTTGAACCAAAAATCAGCGCGTACACGAATGAAAAAAGCGGATACAGGTGCTAATGTTAATTACGCTGCGAAAGGTATAAGGTTGAATTATTTAAAAAACAATTATGATGTCAATGCTAAAATACAAAGTGGCCCAGGACTACCAACATGGCGATGGAACCGGGTTGCATTTTCATGGAATGGCCCAGTGATGTCTAAACAAAAAATTAAACTATATTTTCTCTCACCATCGATGAACGTGGCATTGTCATTTATTATCAGTGCACTGCTTATTTTAACAACGATGATTCTTTTGAAAAATGAATTTACATCATTAAAATTGAGCAAATTTGGTAGAAAAATAAACTGGTTGTTGTTTAGTATATTTTTCTTATTGATAAACATATATTCGCCAATAGGAAATGCCCAAACAATTAGTATACCAAATAATGCTATGCTTGAATCCTTAAAAGATAGGCTTGTCGATCATATTAATAAACCTGCAATATGTGGTGATTATTGTGCAGACATTACTAAGATGGATATAACAATTAATAATGATAATATGAATGTTGAACTGTTAATACCTGCAAATATTAAAACAGCGATTCCGTTGCCACAAAGTGAAAACTGGATGTTTAGCGCAATTACAGCTAACGATAAACCTGCATCACTTTATAAAAAGGATAATACAATATGGGTTATGCTTGATCCTGGGATAAATCATATTACCTTGTCAGGCGTGATATACAAACAATCCATTCAGCTTTCTTTTCCTAGCCAATTTGTTTTGCCTCACAAAGTTAAATTTAACGGTAATAGTTTATGGAAAATACAAGGTGTTAATGAAAATGGTGTGCCGGGGTCACAGCTAGGTTTTCAAAAAATAAAAACAGATAATAGGAAAAGAGAAATATTAGAGTCAGGGAATCTTCCACCGCTTGTTCGCATTGAACGAATTATTCAACTTGGTATGGATTGGAAAATTACCACTATTGCCACTCGAATATCGCCTGTTGGCTCGCCAATATTACTTGAAATACCAATGCTTGAGGGGGAGTCTGTAATTAGCAGTATGCCGATTAAAAATAATAATGTGCAATTGCAACTTGGAAAAAATGAAAAAACGAAAAAATGGGAATCAATTTTTACCAAGCAAAAAGAGTTTGCTCTAACGGCATTTGATTCTTTAAATTTAACTGAAACATGGACTCTTGATGCTGGGATAATGTGGAATGTAGAGGTGAATGGAAAAGTTTCTGTTTCTGTGGGTAGTAAAAGTGGATCAAAACTCCTAATACCAACCTGGTTTCCTCGGCCAAATGAGTCCATACATTTTTTCGTTACAAAGCCTAAAGGAGTAAAAGGATCTACAAAAACAATTGAATCAAGTTCAGTTCAAGTGACTCCTGGCATAAGAAGTTCTGATTATGATTTAACTTTTTTATTACGTTCAACGCGTGGCGGTACGCACACTATTAAATTACCCAAAGATGCAAAATTACAAACAATAAAAATTGATGGAAATGTAAAATATATTAGTCAAAATAATAGGAAAATAACCATTCCAACGAAGCCAGGTCAGCAACGTATAAATATCAATTGGACAATGGATCATGGAATATCTTTTTTTCTTCGTTCAGCGGATATTGATCTGGGTATGGACAGTGTGAATAGCTCTGTTTCTATCAATGTTGGTAATAGATGGGTCTGGTTTGTTAACGGTCCTACAATTGGTCCAGCGATATTATATTACAGTTTATTATTGTCTCTTATCATCGGGTCATTAATCCTGGGTGCGACTTATCTGACACCGTTAAAGTGGTATCATTGGGCATTGCTTTGCTTTGGTATTAGTAATGCAGATCTAAGCACCACTGTTATTATTATTTTATGGTTTCTCATACTTGGTTTAAAGAGTAAATATTTGGATACTTTGAAAAATAGGAAGTCGTACAACTTTTTACAAATAGGAATAGTTATAATGAGCATTGTAAGTTTTATTGCACTGCTTTATGCGATTAATTCTGGACTGCTTGGGCATCCTGATATGATGATTAGCGGAAATAATTCTACAAATCATATTTTAAACTGGTATCAAGATCGTATTGTCGATAATGTTTTACCTCAACCTCTTATTATATCTGTACATCCATTTGTGTATAGATGCGTTATGTTGACCTGGGCATTATGGCTGAGTTTTAATCTTTTAAAGTGGTTTAAATGGGCATGGCGAGATTGTTTTGCATCCGGAGGTATCTGGAGAAAAAAACAATGTAATCAAACCTTACCAGTTGAGACTAAAGAGTAATTGATATCGCAAGGTATGCGAATACTTGTTTTCAGTAATAGATCTCTTTCGTAAATTCGATTACTGTGTCACTCGCGAGAAACGAAGTGACGAAGCAATCTAGACTGAGTCGTCACGTTGCCCTTAGTGTCCCCGACTGACCAAGCCTTTGAACTGTGGTCGTTCAGTAGTACCATGGGCGTGCCTATGGGATTCAATTAACGCTTACTTTGTGGGTGAAATACAACTAAAAATCCTTCATTGTATGCTTCCCATTCCAGTTTTTCAGGTGGTGTAGGTAGGGGGGATGCATTTCTAATTGCACGTAGTGCGGACTGATCAAAGCTTTGGCTATTAGATGTGGAACTCCACTTTATATCAGTCACATCACCGTGTTCATTGATCATAAGTACAAGCTCTGCTCGAATATTATAATCTCCCTCCAAATATTTAATTGGAGGAATCCAACTGCGAATTATTTTTGATCGAATCATTGCTTGGTAGCGCAAGTAATCCGGATCTGTGCGTGGGACGCGAATGGCTTGATTGGCTGTGCCATATTTAAATCCATTGCCATCTTTTTTGACCTGTGCGGCTTGTGGTTGAATATTTCGTTGTTTAAGCTGAGTATCAATTTTAGCCAATGCGCTGGCAATATCCTTGTCTGTTTTATTTATTTTTTTTACTTTAGGCTGTGTTTTTTTAATAATTTTTTTTGTTATTTTTTTTGAGGGTTGTTTAATTTTTTTTGGTTTCTTTGCAATTGTCATAGAACTAATTGGTTTTGTCTTCACAATCTTTGGTGCCAATGCTTTTTGGCTTGGTTTTTTTTCTGGTGTGAAATTTTTCTGATCCTGTATCGTACTTTTAGGCAATGTCTTACTCTTTTTAATATGAGTGTCAGGGATGTCACTATGCCCTTTGGGAAGGTCAATCCATACCGCATGGATGCGTGGTTTGATCGGAGGTTGTCGGGTTAGTCCCAGTTCATCGGAAAATAGTGTGATAATTACAAATGCCAAATGAATACATATGGATACAAGAATTGCATCCATTCCAAAAGCGCGTGATGAGTTGGGTATGTATTGTTTCATAAAGGGATAGTTGCCTATTATTCCGGTTGCGTGACCATACCAATGCGGTCAATGCCTGCTTTTTTTGCCATGGACATAATGTGAATAACATCACCATAAGGGATGGTCGTATCGGCTTTAATAAAGAGGTCTTTTTTGGATCGCTTTGAAAATAAGCTGGATAAGCGTCCTGAAATTTCATCCAAAGGAATGGCATGTTTATCATCGCCAATATAAATTTTTTCATTTTTTTGAATAGTTAAAACGATATCTTTGGATGATTGGTTTATTGACGATGCATTTGCTTTGGGTAGATTGACAGGCATGCCCTGCTGAAGAAGGGGCGCTGTTAGCATAAATACAATCAAAAGTACCATGGCCACATCAACCATTGGCGTGATATTGATTTGAGATAATACCTGTCCATGTAAATAACGTCGTTTAATAGCCATAAATTAATCCTGTGTTTTTTGTACAAAATATTCATTGTTGATGCGTTCATTTAAATCGTCAGCAAAATCGTAGAGATCTTTGGATAATAGACGGATACGGCGAGTATAATAGTTATAGAAGATAACTGCTGGAATAGCAGCAGCTAGTCCTAAGGCTGTTGAGATCAAGGCTTCCGCAATATGTGGACCAATGATTGCAATGCTTGACGCACCAGTGCGTCCAATTTTCCAGAATGCATGCAATATTCCCCATATGGTACCAAAAAGGCCAATAAAGGGTGCGGCACTACTGGTAGTTGCTAGGAATGAAATGCCACTTTCAAGCCCTTGGATTTCATTGTCCGTTGCGCGTTGAATATCTTTTTCCATTGTGTAGGGCGTGATATTTTTATGATTGTCACGAAGTGTTTCAATTGCCGATCGGAAAATATTAAATGCAGGACTTTTTCGAAAACTACGATTATTAAGAAGGACATCGATTGTTTTAGACTCCCAAAAAAGGCGAAAGAAATGATGTGAGCGTTTACGGCTTGAACGCAACTGGTGATATTTATTGCTGATAATTGCCCATGATAATATGGAAAAAATAACCAAGATAAGAAGCATGAGTTGGACGATAATATCTGCACTGAGAACCAATTGTAATAAATCGGCATGTCCAGTATCTATTAATGGTGTGGATGCCTCTATGGCGGGGTTTGTTTGAGCGAGTAGTCCTATAAGTAGCATAAAGATCCTTTCATCTAAACTTATGTGAATGAAAAGCGATAATATCGATTTTAGGGGATTGCTGTCAATGATATAGAAGAAATGGATCGTGGGTCAGTATTTCTTTTGGCTTGAGGGCTCTTGTTTATAGGAATTTAATCTTTAATATTGTTATTCTCATGCCTGGGAACCTTATCTGTTCTTCTTAATCTTTAAATCATTCACTCATTTTGTATGTCTTATCACGTGTGTTCTCATTTTGATAGACTCGGGTGAATTGTAATTGCTCAAAATACCTATTCTGAGTGATTCAGTTTGGCATTACCCTTGCATACTACTATAAGCATAATACAAAACACATAGGGGGTGTTTGATACTATAAAAAAATCATTGTTGTCTCAAAAGATGTTGTCTCTTTAAAAATGGGGGAGCCCTTGCTACGGCGAGGGTTTTTTTATTGTGTTTGGGGTAGTCGTTAAAACGCGTCATTCCCAGTGATTATCATCCATGTCTGGACATTTTTGAACATTTTCTGAAATGGCTATTTTGAGGGTGGTTGCATCAGCCAAGTTCTTTTTTGAATACCAAGCTGGGTTGGGTATAGTCCATTGTTTGCGTATAAAAATGATGAGCGTGAGTGCGTTCCAACCCCGATGATAATGCAATTATATGACAGTGCTCTTGTTTTGCAATATCTTCAACATAATGCATGAGTTGTTTGCCAACTCCTTTGGATTGATATGGTTTTGTGACAACCAAGTCATTAATCCAAATATGCCTACCATAATAGAGATTGGTTAAAATTGAAAATCCAATGAGACCGATTATCTGCTTGTTATGCCATGCGGAAAATATGCGGTAGCCTTCGAGTTGCATGTGTTTTATTAAGTTTACGTATCTGTTCTCACTGATATTTGGCCGAATATCCTTCATAATCGGAAAGCCCATGCGTAAGTCTGCACATGATATCAGTTCTTCAATAGTAATATCCATAATTGCCTCCATATACAAAATGAATGACTCATTTTGCATCATTTATCAATGATATTCTCACTTTGATAGATTATATTGTGCTAGGATTATTCAAAATGGCTATTCTAAGCAATTAAAGTTGGCATTAGCGTTGCATAGTATAATACACATAATACAAAATACATAGGGGGTGTTAGATACTATAAAAATAAATCATTGTTGTCTCTTTAAAAATGGGGGAGCCCTTGCTACGGCGAGGGTTTTTTTATGTGGTAATAATGGGATTGCCATCAAAACGCCTATCTTCAATATGTATTTTATGGACAACCTTGCGATGAAATACATATTTCTCTGGTCAAGTGGAACTCAATTCGATATCACGCATCTTATGGATTTAACAGCGCCTATTGGCATATTTGATTCAGGCATTGGCGGGCTGACCGTATTGAACGCAATTGCGTCGGTGATGCCAAGTGAGTCGACTATTTATTTGGGCGATACGGCTCGGGTGCCTTATGGATCCAAGTCTGCAGAAACCGTTGCTCGCTATGCCCGCGAATGCGCAGATTTTTTATATCAACGCAATGTCAAAGCCATAGTCATTGCCTGCAATACGGCCACTGCCTATGCGCTACAGGAGCTTCAATTTCACTTTGATATTCCAGTCATTGGTGTCATTGAGCCAGGTGCCCATGCCGCATTGAATGTGAGTCATAATAAATATATTGGCGTGATCGGTACGGCAGGCACGATTGCGAGCAATGGGTATGGACGGATGTTAAAGTCCATGGATGCATCGGCCACAGTGATTAGTCGCGCATGCCCATTATTTGTGCCATTGATTGAAGAGGGGCTACTTAATCATGACATTACACATTTGACGATTATGCACTATTTGCATGATATGATGCATGCCTCCATGGATACATTAATTCTAGGATGTACGCATTACCCGCTATTGCGCCAGGCATTGGCCGCGTACTTAGGCGATGGTATTCACCTGGTGGATTCTGCTCAAACGACAGCAGCTACTCTGCATACACTATTAACGGATCAACAATTATTATCCTCTGAGCAATGTCCAGGTAAACATCATGTCTATGTGACGGACTTGCCCATGCGTTTTGAGCATGTGGCGCATCAGTTTTTGGGGCATTTGCCAATATCCATATCACGTATTGATTTTTAATGGATAGCCTGTAATCGACTGATGGTAGTGCTTGCAATTTATTTGGAACATGGTACATCGCGCCCAGAAACACATAACATAGTTGAAACTATCATGAAAATATTATCGTCACTCATTATTATTGGTATTGGTGTATGTAGTTTTATCCTTGGACCATCCGCCTTGTCGCTCACAAAAAATGGTTATGAGGAGTTGCGCAGGTTTGCAAAAGTGCTTCATTATATTGAAGATAATTATGTGACACCAATTGATGAGAATAAATTAATTCAAGGTGCAATGAAGGGCATGCTCGATACCTTGGATGTTCATAGCGTGTATTTGCCGCCAGAAATTCATGGTGAGTTAAAAGTGGATACGCGGGGGCGCTTTGATGGTATTGGTATTGAAGTGTCTATTCGAAATGGTACATTGATTATTGTCTCGCCAATTCAAGGTGCGCCTGCTGCAGAGGCGGGTGTTTTAGCAGGGGATCGTATTTTAAAGATCGATGATATGGCAGTAACAGGGCTGAATTTGGGTGAAGCTGTGAGCAAGCTTCGTGGCAAACGTGGGTCACGGATAAAATTAAACTTGCGTCGTAAAGGTGAAAAAAATTCCTTTGATATTAATGTTACCCGGCGTGTAATACGGGTATCCAGTGTAAAAACAAAACTCTACGATGATAATATTGCATATGTTCGTATTGTCAATTTTCAACAAAATGCGGCTAAAATGCTGCGAAAGTCATTGGAAAAAATGACCAGCGATGCGCCGATTAATGGGCTAATATTGGATCTTCGCCATAATCCAGGCGGTTTGCTGGATCAGGCTGTTCAAATGGTGGATTTATTTATTTCTAAGGGGACTATTGTTAGCCAAAAACATCGGGATAAGATAATTGACCGCCAGGTCGCGCATCAAAAGGGGACACAACTCAATTATCCCATGGTGGTTCTTGTGGATGAAGGATCTGCCTCAGCCTCAGAAATTGTAGCTGCAGCACTTCAGGATCATCGCCGTGCAACTATTATGGGAACGACCACTTTTGGCAAGGGATCTGTGCAAGTGGTTATGGATTTAGGCAGTAAGGCCGGATTAAAATTAACTATCGCGCATTATATTACTCCCAGTGGTCGAGTGATTCAGGGTAAGGGGATAGAGCCGGATATTATTGTTAAGCGAGGTAAAAAATTACTAAAAAAGACGCATCGACGGTATGGGCGCAAACGCTATGTGGATAATCAGCGCAAAGAGGCATTAAAACTTATTCAAACAAAAATCAAAGATTTGACAAAATAAACAGGAGGAAAAAATGGTAAAACGAGTAGGGATGTTAACCGGTGGTGGTGATTGTCCAGGTTTAAATGCAGTGATTCGCGCAGCTGTGCGCCGTGCGTTAAAATATGGCGATTATGAAATGGTTGGGCTTCGCGATGGTTGGAAGGGGTTATCTGAAAAGTTAACCATGCCGCTGACGCGTGAAAGCGTATCCGGTATTTTACATCGGGGCGGTACGATTTTAGGCAGTAGCCGAACCAATATTTTTAAAGACGATGCTGTGCGTGACAAAGCACTCGCCAATTATAAGGAAATGGGCTTGGATGCGCTTATTGCCATTGGTGGTGAAGATACGCTGGGTGCTGCGCATAAACTCAGTGAATGTGGATACAATGTAATTGGCGTGCCAAAAACCATTGATAATGATCTCATTGGTACGGATTATACATTTGGATTTGATACAGCAGTTAGCATTGCCACAGAAGCGATTGATCGCTTGCATAGTACTGCAGAATCGCATCATCGCGTACTTATCTGTGAAGTGATGGGGCGGCATGCGGGTTGGATTGCGCTGCATTCCGGTATTGCTGGTGGTGCGGATTGTGTGCTTATTCCAGAGAAGACCATTAATATGGATTCCGTATGTCATGCGATTAAAAGTCGTATGGATAATGATGTAAATTTCAGCATCATTGTGGTTGCAGAAGGTGCGAAATTTGAGGGCAAAGAAGTTCTTTCATCCGAAAAATTGGATGAATTTGGTCATGTACAACTTGGCGGCATTGCCGATCAGTTGGCGAAAAAGATTAAAGATCAAATGGGTGTGGATACCCGTGCTACAGTGCTCGGTCATATTCAGCGTGGGGGGAGTCCTACCGCATATGATCGTTTCTTGTCCACACGCTATGGCTTGGCTGCTATGGATGCAGTGCATAATGGAAAAAACGGTGTTATGGTTGCGCTCAGTGGTAAAGATATTGTGGAAGTGCCGTTGACCAAGGTATCTGAAGGGATTAAAACCGTGGATGATAAAACTCAGGAATTAATTGATATTTTCTTGGGATATTAATTTAAGTAGGATGTATGTAAATGGGCGCTATCGGTAATTCGGTAGTGCCTATTTTTTTATGGAAATAAGGGGCTATTTTCACGGGCAGTTCAATGATAGATATGTAATATAAATACTTTAAAATCGATTGTCATTTAATTTTACATGAGGGATTTTAAACTTTCGTGCTTTTTCTTGACTTTAGGTAGCTGCAGTCGATAATCCACCTCCCATTAATAAAGAAAATAGAGGTAAGGATTACAAATGAATAAAATGAAAGCCATTATCAAGGCCGAACCCAGTTCAGGGGCAATGTTGGTCAATCATGATATGCCAAAGATGACATCGCATCAGGTGTTAATTCAAGTCAAAGCCACATCCATTTGCGGTACGGATGTGCATATTTACAACTGGGATGATTGGGCGGCATCGCGTATCTCAGTACCCATGATATTTGGGCATGAATTTTCCGGTGAAGTGATTGATATTGGGCCGCAGGTGGAGCATATTCGTGTGGGCGATTATGTGTCTGCAGAAACGCATATCCCGTGCAAGGGATGCTATCAGTGCCGCACCGGGCGAATGCATATTTGTCAGCATGGTAAAATTTTAGGTGTGGATCGTCACGGCAGTTTTGCCGAGTATATCGCGATTCCGGAAATATGCTGTATAAAAAATTCAAAGGATTTGCCTTGGCACTTGGCATCTATTCAAGAACCCTTGGGTAATGCTTTTCATTGTGTTAGTGAAAGTCAGGTCTCAGGAAAGAGTGTGGTTATTTTTGGCGATGGACCGATTGGCATTATGGCAACAGGTTTAAGCAGGCTCTATGGTGCGAGTAAAATTATTGCCTGTGGTATGCAGCCGGCGCGTTTAAAGATGATGGCGCATTATGACCCCGACGAGAT
>CAYZSU010000064.1:0-12100 GCA_964480565.1 uncultured Myxococcales bacterium
AGTCAGCTTATGGACGCAGTTTTTGGAATATCAAGCCGCATTGTGCATCAAAAAAGATATCTCATTTTTTACACATTTAAACGCCATTCACTTTGATGCGCCCATCTTGGAATTTGGATGTGGCGTTGGTGCATACACTGAACAACTCCGATCGCATTTACCGCATATACCTATTGTGGCAACTGATTTTAACCTGCAATTTCTAAATGTCCTTAGTCAGCGATTAGAAAAAACATCCGATCATATGGTCAGTACCCATCAATGGGATGCACTCAATGGCCCCGCACCACTCGCTGCCAGCGCCTGTCAAACATGTATTATCCGGCTTGTTCTACAACATGTTACGGATCCAATCAGCATAGTTAATTCAATAAAAAAAATATTGCCCAAGGGATCACAAATCATCATCATTGAAGAGGACGATGACCTCATCCAAGTGCATCCTCATGCAGATGTATTTACACAAATCATGCATTTATGGAAACGCTATGGGAATAAATATCATAATACACGATATATGGGGCGAAAACTACCAAAGCTAATCCATGATTGTCAGTTAAAATTATGTCATTATGACATCATCTCTCATAGCAATATAGAAAATAACACACATGACATGGCCAAATTTTACATTGATTCGCTTCCCCCAATACAGGCTGCAGATGAAAGCATCATGAGCGATAATGAATTTCAAAAGATAAAGTCGCTGGTACAAGACTATGTAAAAAAACACGCTGATCATTGCATTATTACTTACCCTCAGGTTATCGCAATTGCTGAAATTGTATAAAGGGATTGCCATCAAAATGCCCAAACTGATTGAGATTTCATCAATTACTGGGACACCATATAAATCATAGCCGCGGCACTAGCGCCTACAAACCACTTATCACTGACATTATCATAGGCTGACTCTAAATTAATCGCATCGCCAGCACTGATACGCTCGCCAGATACATCAGAATAGGGGTTATTATATAAGTGAATAATACGATAATCATCATTTAATTGTGATATTGTTTTCCAAAAAGGAGCCTGCATACCACCCTTATACAATGCAGTCCATGCCCCATATTGCTGCATCAATGCATGCCCCACAATAATGGTTCCATCCATTGGAATCGTAATGGAAGATTCAAATACACTTAACCCCTTAGGCTGAACAGAAAGGGTCGAGTGAAAACACGCATCTTTTTCTAATAATACTGGCCTTACTTCTGCAATACTTGAAAAACTATTTTTTGGCCGACCAATTAATGCCAGCTCAAAATATATATCCGAATAATTCACGTCTGAATCATTTTTTAAAATCAAAACAACTTCCAAAGGATCATCAAAAGACACACTATAACCAAACCCCTCTGGCAATGTAATATCCGATAATAATCCTGTGGCAGCCATAAATGGCTCGCCCAAGCCTGTATTATGACATAGTGGATTATTGCGATTTAAATTAGACACAACCGCATAATGCATTAAACTATTTGGCAGCGCATTGCCTTTCTGATCCACAATCCGCGGCTCAAAACCTGTAATCCATAGAGATTGATCCACTTGAAATGTTTTTCGTACGGGATTGTCCAGCATGACTCGCACACTTTGATTGGCAGTAAGATCCATTGGCCCAATATGAAAAACAAAACGCTCCTGACCAATTAACGAAGTCACCTGGTCATCCTCTTCATCTTTTTCTAAATGAGTTGAATATGTAGGTTGATTATCATTATCAGTCAGTTCACTATAATGAATAGAACTACTGGGTGTGGATGCGCATGCGCATAAAATAAACCATATGAAAGCAATGAGAAAGTTATATATCATAGCGTTTGATTGTAGTACAAAAATGAAAAAAACCAAGACGCATAGCGTTATGAGACCGATTTACAAAGTATTTATTCTTTCAGATGCCACATATAGCGAAGCAATGCTGGAAAAATAACCACAGTGGCAATCAAGCAGGCCACTAAACCTATATTAGCTGTAATACCCACCGATGCCAATCCATGATGATGCGCAAAAATCATTCCAGAAAAACCAGCCATGGTCGTAAGAGTGGTCATCATAATTGATCCACCTGTGGATGTCATAATATCCCCAATATGATCGTATTTCTTTTCTTGAAATCGATGAAAAAAATGCACACCACCATCAATACCAATGCCAATCACAACAGGCATCACCACCATATTAAAAAAGTTAAAATCAATATTCAATAAGCTCATCACTCCAATCATCAATACAACACCAGACAATACTGGCATCAAGGTAAGCAATGTGTATTTTATATTTCGCAAATCCAACCATATTAATAAAAAGACAGCAATCAACGATAATAAAATTGCCATTGTTGAATCATTGAGCATAACTCGAAGCACATCTGCAAAGATAATCGAACTTGAAATTGCATGATATGTATTTCCAGATACTGCATGAATATCCGTGATTTCTTCAGCCAATTGCATGGCTTTTTTTCCATCCTTTAAATCAATGCCTTCTTCTAAAAACACATAGACTAACTGCTTGTTCTCATTTATGCCCTGATGAAAAAATGATTTTTTAACATCATGTGGAATATCCATATAATTAAATGAACTCGCAGATGCAGATTTTTTCAAATCATCTATGCGCTCTTTATCATCATCCGATACCATTTTTTCAACAATATCATCCGATAATAATGTGTATATTTCGCGCATAATCGGTATTTTTTCAGCCTGCATATCCGGTACTAAACTGTAAATATTGCGCACACTGTGAATAAATGTATCATTATTTTGTTTAATATAATCATCCAAGGTATTTCTGACTTCCATGGATGCTGCTCGCGAATGCGTTAGTATTGCAGAAGGCACTGCTTTTTGAGGATTAATCCGCGCATATAATTCTCTGGCCTTATCGATTTGATAATTTTCAGATCGAAAATTAGTAAAATCATAATTAAATTGAGTAAAAAATACCCCTGACAATAAACATAGAGTTAAGGCAATAACACTTATTTTAAGCACTGAATGTGTAGGCATATGCCCGATAAGATGAAGCTGCCAACCCGCTAATCGAAAATGATTTCGCCTTAAAAAAGAAATTCGATCCTCTAAAGTAAACAGTGCAGGTAAAATAATAATATATGCAAGAAAGGTCAGCAATATCCCAATGCCCGCAATCCATCCAAATTCAGAAAACCCTTTAAAATCATTAATCGTTAACACTAAAAAAGCCATGGATGTGGTTAGCCCTGCCGTCAATGAACTCCGACCTGTATGTCGAATCATAATGCCAATCGCCTCTAAAAGTGTTTTATTAGTTGCACGTTCCTCATTATATCTGGCATTTAGATGAATCCCAAAATCAATGCCTAAACCAAATAGGATAGAAAATAAAAATGCAGTGGTCATATTTAAATGACCCACAGTAAAGTAAGTCAAAGCAAAATTCCAAATCAATCCACATGCCAATGGAATACTCACAAAAAATATCGAACGGATATTGCGAAAATAAAAAAGTATTAAAATTAAAATTACAATACCTGAAAAAATACCCGCCACACGCAAATCGCTCATGAGTGAATCATATTCATGCACACTGTTTATCACACCTCCCGTATAAAATAATTGAGCACTATTATCATATTGCTGAATATTGAAATCAGAAATACGTTGCTTGATTTCATTTCCAAACTTCTTAAACCTGGAAATATTATAGCCCTCTCCCTTGGGTTCAACTGCAAAACCAATAACTGTATTTTTTTCATCCACATAATACGGACTTCGTACTCGCATGGTATATGTACGTGAATATTTATCCTTTAAATCAGCAAAGCCTTCCTTTTTATCGCCATCATCATCAAAGCTAATATACAGATCCCCTAATTTTTCACGCTGAATGCGACGATCAATACGATCGCGTAAATCCGTGAGATCATTCTTTTTTAGAAAAAATAATTTACGCGTATTAAAAAAATCATACCCTAGTTTCTGCCATATCACTCGATCAACATCTGGATGCGCTTCAATATGCGCTGCAAGTGCTGGCAATATTTTTTTTACTTTATCAATATGTGATGTTTTCACAACAACCTGCATATTTTTCATACTGCCAAACAATGCAGACATCTCATCCATACGCTTTACAGTTTCATAATTTCTAGGCAGTAATGATTTAAAATCCGTGTGAATATGACTAAATAATGCTGTCATATATGGAAATACACTGATCGTGATTACACCGATAAGAACAAATATTAAAATATAGTATTTGATCATTCGTTGACATAATACATTTATCCACTGTTGCATGGTTTATATCTCCTATAAAGTTGCCCAACAAACTATTTCAGCTATATACTTCTATAATCTGATTCTATTGAACTTGCAGGTTGCTCTATACAACTGTTTTTTTATTTAATGATGCAATCCGCTGTACAGTGTCAGACTTATTAATGCGCGTCCTATTATGATGAGGTAATGAGATAATATCCCCACGACCTACATTAGAAAAGACCAAATTTGCATTGCTTTGATCCTTATTTAGCAAACGCATATTTTTTAAACATCCTTGATTATCGCATACCCATACTTCTGATTTCCCTTTACTATAACGATGACTGGATACAGCTCTTGCATGAAGATATGGCCTTGGAATTACCTGTTTATTTTTTTCATTTTTTTGAAATACCCAAAAACAATACTTTAAAAAACGATGATCAATACCGATATTCTTGTGAATATCGTGCAATAGAGCCGGGCATTGCCAATCCACATAATAATGACACCAATCGCGTTTATTTCTCACATACATCGGACAAATCTCATTATGCGGACATGGTGCAATCACATGTGCATTATGCCTTTCTATTAAATAATCCCGACAAGCCATTAATAGACGCGTTGTTTTTTTCAACGCACTATCAATAATTATTAAAAACCCATTATCCGCTAATTGATAAAATAAAGACTGTACAGTCGCTTGCATCTGATAAATATCATGACATTCATTGCACACATTGGCTGCAATAATTATATCATAATTACTTTTTTCACTCCCGTGCATTTGAGTCAATGAAAGCACATGATCATTTGGTGCAAAACGCTGCCATAATGAATTGAGATCCGAAAACATCTCTGTTTGACAATCCATCCCTGTAATATGCATGGCATGCGGATCATTTTGTATCTGAAAAATTGGCTGGCCGCTAAACTTGCTGCACCTGTCCCAATGCCATAATCAAGCATGCATATTGGCGATTGCCATTGCACTGTTTCCAACTCATGCAGGTGGCGTAAAGTCGCATATACCTTGGCAGAGTTCTGTAAAGTAAAACCTGCTAAATAGGCTGCACGATATTTTGGATTTGAAAAATAAGTAGAATTTAAATCAATGCGTTTTTTTGTAAATAAATCCGATAATTCTCTTATAGAATCATAGAGTTGATCATCGGAAATGCACATAGTTTCCGATAGCTGATCTTTAATTATTATTTCTAACTGAGTTAACCAGTGCATCTATAGCTCACTTATGGGACTGACCTCAAAATGCCCATTATAAAAAAACCCGAAACAATTGTTTCGGGTTCCTTGGTGCCCAGGGCGGGATTCGAACCCGCACGAATCGCTCCACACGCCCCTCAAGCGTGCGTGTCTGCCAGTTCCACCACCTGGGCAATTCAGTACATTAACTTTTCAAAAAATTATTTCTTTTTTGTTGTTGATGATTGATCACTTTTTTTTACCTGCTGAGCATCAACATCTTTTTTTACTTCAACACCTGCAGGTGCATCTGTTGAGTCTTTATCATCAGAAACAACGGAACTCATCATGCCTGGAGTTACAACTGTTCGCATTGATTCTTGCTTAGCCATATGCGCCAATGAAATTGATGTAACAATAAAACCGATTGCAACAAATGCAGTTAATTTATTCAATACAGTAGCCGGACCTCTACCACCAAATATTGTCTGAGATGCACCACCAAATACTGCTCCCATGTCCGCACCTTTGCCTGCTTGTAATAAAATTACAATAATCATAAAAAAACAGATTACATAATGAACTGTAATTAATAATGTTTCCATAATTCCTCTTTCAACAATTAATGTGCACTTCGCACAATTTCAGCAAAACTTTTTGGATCAAGCGATGCACCGCCCACGAGCGCGCCATCAATATCCGATTGCGTGAGTAGTTCTCGGCTATTAGAAGGCTTGACACTGCCTCCATATAGCAAGCGTATTTTATCGCTAACTTCAATGCCATATATATCACTTAAATAAGTGCGTATTTTTCTATGTACCTCTTGTGCTTGCTCTGGCGTTGCAGTTTCTCCAGTACCAATCGCCCATACAGGCTCATATGCAATAATAAAATCATCTAATTCTGCCAACTTTATACCTTTAAGACCACTGCGAAGCTGTGTTTCCAATACATTCCACGTATTATCCGCATCACGCTGTGCCAAGGTTTCTCCAATACAAAAAATCGGAGTGAGTTGATTTCGAATTGCCGCAAAAATACGTTTATTAACGGTTTCATCCGTTTCATTAAAATACTGACGTCTTTCAGAATGACCAATAATCGCATAATGGCAACCCACATCCTTTAAAAATACACCGGATACTTCTGCAGTATATGCACCATTATCTTCCCAAAAAATATTTTGAGAGGCCATCTTAAATTCTGTATCTGAAAGAGCCACTCCCAATGAATATAATGATGTAAACGGCGGCGCAATCACCACATCAATTTGACCCGAGGCTTTTAATTCAGATGCCAAGCCCCCAGCAAATTTAATCGTATCATCGATTGTGCTATGCATTTTCCAATTACCTGCAATCATAGGTCGTCTCATAATTTATATCCTTTCATTATGCTAATGCGGCTAATCCAGGCAATTTTTTTCCTTCTAAAAATTCAAGTGCGGCCCCGCCACCTGTTGATATATGGGAGATATGCTCGGACAAACCTGATTTCTTAATAGCTGCAACAGAATCACCACCGCCCACCACAGAATGGGAATCACTATCAGCGACAGCCTTTGCAATAGAATTCGTTCCATTTGCAAATTGTTCAATTTCAAATACACCCATAGGACCATTCCAACAGATTGTTTTCGCAGACCGAATCACATCGGCATAGCGTTCAATCGTTCGAGGCCCAATATCCAGCCCCATCATATTATCTAAGATATTCGCATCGCCAGTTGATATTGCATTGGCATTGGGATCACAACTTTCTGCAATAATATGATCGATAGGCAAATAAATAGGAATACCGCGCGTATCCGCACGCTCTAAGATCCGTTTGGCTGTATGTAATTTTTCTTCTTCAAACAATGACTTTCCTATATTAACACCCCTGGCTTTTAAAAATGTATATGCCATTCCACCGCCAATAATCAACGAGTCGCAACTGTTCATTAGATTTTCAATTACACCCAATTTATCAGAAATTTTAGCACCGCCAAGAATTGCAATAAATGGCTTTTCAGGTGAAGATGTTAATACAGACAATGCATTGACTTCTTTATTCATTAAAAAACCTGCGCCTTTTTCTGACATATGCGCAGCAATGCCTGATGTTGATGCATGCGCACGATGCGCTGTACCAAAGGCATCATTAATATATACATCTGCCAATCCTGCCAATTGTTTAGCAAAGACTTCTTCATTTTTTGTTTCTGCTCTATGAAATCGTAAATTTTCAAGCAGCATCACCTGCCCAGGCATTAAATCCATTGCCAATTTTTTAACCCCATCGCCAATGCAATCTTCAGGCATAATCACATCATGCTGAAGCAACTCTGATAGGCGTTTTGCAATTGGCATCAATGAAAATTTTGATATCCGCTCGCCCTTTGGACGTCCACAGTGAGATGCCAAAATCAGCATTGCATTTTGTTTTAATGCATACTCAATACTGGGCAATGCTGCACGAATACGCGTATCATCGCTGATCACACCAGGCTCTTTGAATGCAACATTAAAATCCACACGCATAAGCACGCGTTTTTCATTTATCTGTATATCATCAATGCATTTGATTGGCATGGTATCCTCATAAAAAAGGCTATCAGAATTCCTGATAGCCCCTTCTAATCTATCTAATTTATAGTTTGGTTCCAATATACTTAGCTAAACGAATCATCTGGTTGGTGAAACCCATTTCATTATCATACCATGACAATATTTTCACTAAATTGCCATTTACAGATGTTGACTGCGCATCAACAATAGATCCATTGCTTGCACTCATAAAATCGACGCTAACAAGGGGTTCTTCACAAAAAGCCAAGGTATCTTTTAATTCGCCATTCGCTGCATTTTTAAGCGCAGTATTGACTTCTGCTGCAGTTGTGTTTTTCTTTAATTGCGCCACTAAATCCACCATGGATACATTGACCGTAGGAACGCGCACTGCCAAACCGTCCAATTTGCCTTTAAGCTCTGGCAATACCAAACCAACAGCCTTTGCAGCGCCTGTTGTGGTAGGAATCTGAGAAACTGCACCCGCTCTTGCACGGCGTAAATCACTATGAGGGGAGTCAACAATGGATTGATCGCTGGTATAGGCATGGATCGTAGTCATGTAACCCGTTTCAATACCAAAATTATCATTTAATACTTTTGCAACAGGTGCCAAGCAATTGGTTGTACAACTTGCACCACTAAGCACTTTATGGTTATTCACATCAAATGTATTATGGTTAACATTATATACAAATGTAGGCACGTCACCTTTAGCTGGTGCGGAAATAATAACAATCTTTGCACCTGCATTTAAATGCTTGCCTGCATCTTCTGCACTACGGAAAATACCTGTACATTCGAGAACAATATCGCATTCCAATTGTTTCCAAGGTAAGTTATTTGGATCTCTTTCCTTACTCACAGGAATACGCTTGCCATTCACTGTTAATGCATTGTCTTCTGCAGTAATATCACCATTAAAAATACCATGTGCAGAATCATATTTAAATAAATGAGCCATGCTGGATGCATCGACTAAATCATTAATACCCACACATTCAATACCCTCTTGCGCACTCATCACACGCAATGCCAAACGACCAATGCGTCCAAATCCATTAATACCCACTCGTAAAGTCATCTTTCCTCCAAGGTTATATTTATTTTGTTAATTAATTATTCTATTTACTATTTTGCCAAAGGATTTTTATTATTCATCCATATATTATAGATCTATTTTGTATAGTCCCTTACGAAAAAACCTTTTGGAGGCGCGAGTATACATGTTTGCATTTACCAGTCAATACTATCCGGCATAAACACGCAAAAAATATGTTTTTCCGAAGAAAAAATGGCCAAAACTAGCAACTTTTAAGTGTTTAGTACCGATAATACTATTGGAGGCTATAATGTTACCACCCGAATGGATTGACCAAATCAATAAACGAAAAAATGACATCCACTCAGACAATCAAAGTCAACCACTGCCTATTCATAGTGATGATCATTATAATGATAGCTCCCATGACACTCATTCGGAAGCAGATACAGATTCACATATCATTATCATCGACTTATAATGCGATTGTTCTTAAAACGCCCATTTTCGGTGTTTCTTGAGCATAGCAATCACTAATTACTTTACTCCATACTGACTTTTATGCAGCAATTGTCCATCCTGAAATACAATGGTCACATAGGCGAGATGATTTCCCCATTTATAGGTATGGGTTTTCTTAGCGGCAATGGTCATTTCTCCCAAGTCAAATTGAGCATCGCCAATCACATCGACCACTTGATCATAAGTCATTTGAGTATTTAGCTGTTGATATTGTTGCATTGTAATATCAATATCACCGGACGATCCACAGAATTTTGGTGCAATAAAAATGAACAAAATAATAAAAATAGGCATGGCAATCAAGCCAAGCTTTGCACCCTTCCATCGCATTTTACGCATATATTGCACATTTTGATCCATTTTTTCCTGAGACACACCTATTTTCGAAGCAAAATGAACAGTTTTATTCTTTTTATCAAAAAATATTTTTTTCTCCATAATTATCATTTAAAAGACTGACCTCAAAATACACATGTGAGATATTTTTTTGGCAAATCCATCAATACATTAACGATAATCGGAGATATAGTCATATTTTTTAAATAAATCAACCATTACACGATCCATTATTGCTCAATTTAATAAAATACGTACAATGATCACATGACCGACTATCCCACTCATATCAAAAATGCCATTAATCTATGTAAATCCAATCAATTTAACGCTGCCATTGAACTGCTTCAACACGCATTACAAAAAAACCCCAATGACATCGATGCGTGGCATACATGGGGCGACATATGCATAGCACTTAAACAATACAATGATGCATGTATTTGTTTTAATGAAATTATAACCAGACACCCTCATGCAGAATTTGCCTATCATCGACTAATCAAACTATTTTCAAATCAGGATATGCCTGAAAAAGCTATTCATATAGCTAAAACAGGACAAAAGCACCATCCGAATAGCCCCATAATCGCACATATGCTAGGCTGTATTTATCAAGATTTTGGCAATACATCACAATCCATTTACTTTTTTCAACAAAGCCTTGAAAAAGATGCCCTGTATTTTGACACCTATGACCGATTGATATCAATGCTCCCAATAAAGGATTTACCTCCCATAAAACAACGTTTATCCAGCTATTCAGGCGATACATTATCCAATGCAGATAATAAGCAACGGCTATTTTGCCTGGGCAAATTATGTGATCGGTTAGATGATACCGAAAATGCCATTACATATTTTACACAAGCCAATAAATGCCGTGATGCACATCTTGGACCATTCGACCGTTCTCGCATATCTATAAATTACTCAATGCTTATACAGCATATTACATCCTCGTTCTTTTCAAAATACCGCCATTTTGGAAATGCCTCCCAGCAACCCATATTTATTATTGGCATGCCACGAAGCGGCACATCGTTAATCGAGCAAATACTCGCTAGCCACCCGGATATTCATGGTGCAGGCGAACTACCACATATAATGCAATTACTGGATTATGCGTCCAGCCAACTCCATTCAAATGAATTGCTCACTGTATTGAATCAATTAGACGCCCCACTCATTCAGGACTTGGCCAAAAAATATATGCATCATATTCACACTATCAATAATGCCAATTGCCTCTATATCACGGATAAAATGCCTGGCAATTATGAAGTTCTTTGGTTTATTTCACTCCTATTTCCAAATGCACATATTATTCATTGCAAGAGAAATGCATTGGACACCTGCTTATCCTGTTTTATGCAAAACTTTACCTTTGGACATCAATATAAACATAATTTATCGGATTTGGGGTGGATGTATCGACAGTATCAGCAATTAATGCAGCATTGGCAAACCTGTATTCCAAATTCTATCCATACCATTCATTATGAATTCTTGGTCACTGATCCAAAAAAAACCATCACCCGACTATTAAACCAATTCAATCTCCAGTGGAATGACAATTGCCTTAATTTTCAACATACAAAGCGACGGGTTCATACTGCAAGCAATGTCCAGGTGCGACAGAAATTATATACTCATAGTGTTTGTAAGTGGAAACGTTATAATTCTCACTTGAATGCGCTAAAAAAAGCCCTTATTTCGGAATAAATGGACCATCCCATTAATGGAATTACCCGAGTCATTTCCTAATCCCTCTTTTGACGACCTATTACCTGAAACAATACACTACACCCAATTTTAAGTAAATAATTGGCAAAAAACCATAAGATGGAAATTGCAAAAATCAGATCATCTGCTGATATCATATTATTGGCAATTACTGTACCACTGGTATGTGGCGCCAGTAATTCCACCATCATGGCATTGGTAGTACCCAAGCCACCAGGTGTAATAGGCAAGGTCCCTACCAAAAATACAAGCGGAATATTGGATATTAGCTTAATCAATGGAACATACGCATCAAATGCCCATATAATCGCATACATAAATAAAATAATCGTCATATGAATAGGAATGCGCATAAGAGCAAATCGACAATAATCGCTTAATGTTGCTTGATAAAAAAATGAAAAATGGCCTTGGTATAATGCTTGATGATATAATTGCAG